>CAJWPW010000269.1 GCA_913045415.1 uncultured Fidelibacterota bacterium
AATTGGCGCCAAACGGTCGCATGATCCTACCTGTAGGTGGGAGTATTTTTGCGCAATATTTATGGCTGGTTCAAAAGGACAAGGAGGGAATCGTCACAAAAGAAAAAATCCTGGCGGTACGCTTCGTACCCATGGTGAAAGAATAATTTTAACTTTTATTTTAAGTACACGTCGGAATTATTATAAATAGAGTATTGATCCTTCCAATCCGGATCCATGGTGCAATCACAGAAATTGATTCTTATAAAATAACTACTGTCATTATAAGAACCCCCGATCATTTATTATACCCTTTGAGATTGCAACATCCGCCAATCATAGGACTGACAAATTTAGTTTAAATAACGTTAACCTAAGATTCACTCCCAGAAACTCAAATTATTGAAATAAATTCAATCTATGAAAAATTGGATGATTATTGTAATCCTGTCTTTAGCATGCATTATGGGAAAAGACCGTTGGTATTCAAAAAACTTAAAAGGGATTGAAGAATTACATCTTGAATTCAATCTAATTGGCTTGGATGATTCTGTGTGGGAAAAACGTGTTGTAAGTTTTATTGAGCTCAGATTTTTAGAATATGATTTACGAATGGTAGAGAATATAATGCCTAAAATATCATTCGATATTCATGTGTTGGATTCTCGTGTAGAAAAGCTCTCTTCCTTTCTCGTGGTATTATCCGTTTATAATTACAGTATTTCTGAACAAAATTATTATAAATCTTTAGCGGATACACTTGTAACAAAACGGCTTATGACAAGTAAGGTTTTCTCTCATGAAATATTAGGTCAAAGTTCCAGCCAAAACCTTTATCGAGATGTAGAAAAATCCATAAACCAGTTGATTTCATTTTTCATTGATCAGTGGTATAAAGACAATCCAATGAAGCAATTTTGAGTAACCTTTAGTATAATATCTTTTTAAAGCTCTTTCTTTGACTATTTGCAAGAGTGATGTAAGTTTTCAGGAAGGGCGGAAAACAAACCTTCACTTTCAATGATGTTCATGGTCCGAGGTATAATCATAATCCATCTTGTTAGTCTCTGCCTTGGGGCAGAGATTGCACAATCCGTTTCTCTTAAGACAGGGGATAAACTTGCTGTCTTAGAGTTCGAAGGGTGGGCTGTATCCGAACCGCTCACAGAATTTCTTACTGAAGAATTTCGTCAAACTATTCGTGACTTGAAAATATTTCAGGTTCAGGATCGTGGGATTACCAATCAAATAAAAATTTTCAAACCCCGGAAAAAAGACTATTGGTCCTGTTGGAGTAAAGAATGTGCTATTGATCTTGGCCGTCAGTTGGGTGTGAATTATGTCATTGCAGGAAATATCCAGAAAAAAGGGGATGATACATTTCTTATCAATGGCAGATTATTTTCCGTGGATATGGAAACTATGCTTAATGAATTTGCCATGGGCACTTCCGGTATTACGGATAGCCTTCTGCTGGAAATGAAAAAAATGGCTTATAATGTGAGCGGGCTTCCCATTCCAGACACTTTATCTGTTGGCAGTGGTATGTCTCAAGTTGCCACAACTGACGATATTAAACGAAAACGGCAATGGATACAACTCCCGCCCATACCCAGCAAAATTAAAGCACTTATGATGTCCACAGCCATCCCCGGAAGTGGCCAAATTTGGGTCGAAAGAAAATATCCAGGATATGGCTTTATGGGAACAGAAGCCACCTTAGGTATGGCTGCTTTTATCGCCTACTATCAATATGACAAGGCCTGGGGAGGATTTCAGGATACATATAAATCCTATCAAAATGATTCGGATCCACATAATTTACTGGAACTTCGTCCCCAGATTATCCAATATGCAGCTGATACACGAAAATTTAATGCGTTCATGAAAAATATTCGCAGCGTAGGACTTTCAATCTGGGCCGTGAATATGGTTCATGCTTATTTAGTGGCACCCAGTGATGATTTTTTTGACGGGGAATATTTTTTCGATCTAGAATACAAACCCGATGTTAACCAGGTTCAATTCAATATTAATTTTTAAAATCATTAGATTTTGTTTACGGTACCTGATTTGCGGGGCTTTTGTATTTTTTTCCTGCGAAGAAGCAGATTATACTTTAGATAATCCAAATGACCCGGAAAATATGGATCTGGAACCACCGGCACTTTTTTTCCATCCTCAAGAAATTCAAACTAATCTGGATTCTTCCTTTTCAGTTCAACTCTATGGTTTAAAACTTAAATCGGCTGCTGCTGCCCATTTAGATATCCGGTATGATTGGGGTAGTGTCCAGATTGATTCCGTTGTTGCTGATACTTTTTTCCAGAGTGAGAATAATCCTATTCAAATTGTGATTGATGAAGAAGGGACTCTTGATATTTTTATTTATTTATTACCGGATACAGAATCGGATCAGAATGAAGGAGGAACCTGGTCCTTGGCGACGATTTATATGCATCCCATTTCCACTGGTGAATCAGAACTACTCTATGGTGAAAATACCCGCCTTCGGGATGCCAATAATGATTCAGTTGTAGTAAAGAGTTTTGGCTCGGGATTCATTAATGTGGAAACGGGATGCATATAAATCGTTGCCAAAGACCATG
>CAJWPW010000270.1 GCA_913045415.1 uncultured Fidelibacterota bacterium
ATGAGTGGGGGACCGTCATATTGTGATTGATGGGCATCAAACCGCTTCAAGTCAATACCTAGGTGAAGAGTCTTGCTCTTCTCCTGTATTATTCGAATCGAATCCAGTTCATTGTAATCGGGAAAATGCTTAAGTAACATCGTTGCTTCCTGGATAAAGGAATCAAAATGATATCGGGAGTTGAATAAAACATTGTCTGATGATAATGCGGAAGTGAAATTGATGAATCCATAGTGTTTATCACGATTTCCCTTCATATCTCTGTCTCTAGGTGACCATGGGTAGGATAACTGGTTTTCATGAAAATATAAGGCATTGGGGATTGATGCTGTTTTTTTTCGAGTCAAACTCAAAAATGTTGAAAAGTCTAACATATCTGTTGCCAAAATGAGATCGGGTTTTAAACCGGATTTATTAAATTGATTGGCTAAAGATACGGCACCACCATGCATGCGCCATTTCCAAAATTGACCTTTCATGGATAAAATGTCAATTGTATGGTCGCTTTGTTGTTGATAACCCAAAGCCCAACATTTGTGTGATCCGGTAAAGTAGGGCTCTAAAAGTAAAATTTTCATTATATAACTTACGGTTGGACTTTCAGATATTTCATCTTTTTACAAAGGGGAGATTCCATTAAATTCAGTGGGTACAAATTTTAATGATAGAGGAGAGATTCCAATGAGACAGGCAACAATGACTAAATCAATTATTATTCATTTGTTTATTTTGGGCGGATTATTATTTGCCCAGGATTCTAATATTTCATTTCCAGTAGCGGAAATCGAAAAAAAATTAAAACACGATGAATTTGAAATATTTAGTTTCAGAGACTTGCGTTTTGTAGGGGATATTGGAAAACGCGTCATTTTACGATATTCAGACCGTAAAGATCTCCAAATCAAATGGCGTCGGGCGTTAATAGGTGGACATACTTTTAACAATGCACCACGATTTGAAATTGCAGCCTACGAATTGCAGAAATTATTCTTGGATGAAAGTGACTTTGTTGTTCCGCCTACTTTGGCCAGATGCTATTCATTTGAGGAATACAAAACCATTGAAGCGGACTCGGACCCTACATTTAAAAATCCTGATATTGTTTTGGTCATGATGCAATACTGGCTAAATGAGGTGACGGTTGGTGGGGAAGTATATAACAAGAAGAAATTTAATAGTGATCCTATTTATGCAAAACATTTTGCCAACACGAATATCATGACCTATATCATTAATCACCAAGATAGCAATGAAGGGAATCTGCTTACATCCACCGATGAGAAAAATCCCCGTGTATTTACGGTCGATAATGGTGTGACGTTTAGTAGCCCAAAAAGCGATCGTGGTGCCAAATGGAAATACATCCGGGTGAAACGCTTACCCAAGAAAACTGTCGATCGATTAAGTTCACTTACTTCTGAACAACTTCACAAAAAGATGGGTGTTATTGCCCAATTTGAATTTGCTGATGGTGAGATAAAATCTGTTGATCCAACAAAAAATATTAACCCGAATAAGGGTGTTCGCCAAAAGGGCAATGTGATTCAACTAGGATTAACAGCAAAAGAGATTAGAGCTGTAGAAAAAAAGATTAATTACATTTTAAAACAGAATAAAAAAGGCAAATACGAACTTTTTTAATATCCTTGTTAAAGGAGTCATTTCTGTCCTTCGGTGGACTTAAAATAATCGCTCCCGAAAAATTGTATCTTTTTCAGATTTCAGGATGTAAGAATAATATATTATGAATGTGCCCGAGACTGGAATCGAACCAGCACGTTCTTGCGAACACTAGATCCTGAACCTAGCGCGTCTACCAATTCCGCCACCCGGGCTTTAAACGAGTTCTAAAATTACATTTTTGTGTGTGAAATCAGCAAGGAATAAACTTGGAAGGGCAGATGGTAATTCCTTATTTTTGCCGTCGAAATAATGCCTATGGAAACACAGATTGCCGCTACCAATCGCAAAGCCTACCATGAATATCACATACTGGATAAATACGAAGCCGGTATTGAATTATTGGGGAGTGAGGTTAAAAGTCTCAGAGAAGGTAATGCTAATTTAAAACAAGCCTATATCACCATAAGAAACGGGCAAGCTTTAGTGATTGGAATTCACATAAACCCCTATTCTCATACTGGATTTGAGGGGCATGATTCTGTTAGAGATCGACGATTATTACTTCATAAGCGTGAAATAAAAAAAATTAAAGATTTGACGGATCAAAAAGGATTGACGGCGATTCCACTGCAATTATATTTTAACCCGAATGGAAGGGCGAAACTAGAGATTGGGATAGCAAAGGGTAAAAAGACTTACGATAAGAAGAAAGCGATGAGGGAAAGAGATATCCAACGAGATGCACAACGAGAATTACGGAATAGATAATGGCATTTTTAAGTGTAGATAAACAATGGGAACTCATCAGCCGCGGTGCTGAGGAGATTCTCCCTGAAAAAGAACTGAGAGAAAAATTAGAAAAATCTCGCAAAAGCGGGACACCTTTAATTGTGAAGTTAGGTTGTGATCCCAGTCGACCGGATCTCCATGTGGGACA
>CAJWPW010000271.1 GCA_913045415.1 uncultured Fidelibacterota bacterium
AATTATCCTATTGTATTGATACATGGATTTATGGGTTGGGGTGAAGACGAAATGGGTGGTTATAATTATTGGGGCGGTAGAGAAGATTATTCTCAAATGCTTCGGGATCAAGGTCACACAGTTTTTACCGTTTCAGTAGGTCCTGTTTCATCAAATTGGGATCGTGCCATTGAAGTTTATACCCAGTTGAAAGGTGGACAAGTGGATTATGGTTTAGCACACGCCGAAAAATTTAATATTATTCAAAAACCTGTATTGAAAAGTTTTGAAGCACTCTATCCGGAGTGGGATGAGAATCACCCAGTTCATTTGGTGGGACATAGCATGGGTGGTCAAACTGCTCGAATGCTACAGTATCTATTAACCCAAGAGATTAGTGAAAATGAAAAAACGGATGATTTAGAAAAATCAGAATTGCTTGGGCAATCTCATTTGAATTGGATCAGGAGCATAACATCCATTTCAACACCACACAATGGTACTCTATTAGCCAATGTGGTAAGTAAGACAATCCCATTTGTACAATATTTCGTTGGTTTAGCCGGGGTTGTTGGGACACGGTTTTATGATTTTGATCTAGAACAATGGAGATTTTCGCGAGGTAAAGATGAAAAATGGGCAGGGTATGTTAAACGTATGCGCACACATGATGCCTGGGCTACAAAAAATATAAGTTCTTGGGATTTATCTATAGTTGGTGCACAGGAATTAAATAGTTTTCTTCTCGCAGATCCAGATGTGTATTATTTCTCCATCAGCACATCAACTACAGAAAGAAGTGAAGATTCCCCAAATCATTTTCCTATTGAAGGAACATCTCTACTCACTCGTAGTAGATCAAAAATACTAGGTTCACGTGTAGGATATTGGGCCGATGGAGTAGCCACAGATTCAACCTGGTTTGAGAATGATGGTATTGTTAATACTATCTCTATGGCAGGTCCAACAACAGGTACAAATGGTGCTGATCCAATTGTATCCTACGATGAAAATGAATTTCTTATTTCGGGCCAATGGTATACACTTGGTCCAGTTCAGATAGACCATTGGAATATAGTTGGTCATTTAGGCGATGATATAACACACAAAATAGCAAAAAATGTTTTAACTAATCAGGCTATTCGACTAAAAGAACTACCTCCTTTTTGAATATAAAAAAGAAATTTAAATAAGATGAACTCGGTGCAGCTTGCCAAATTTCTAGTTGGTTAAAAAAGGATTGACGATTTTGGTTGCAATAAACAATTCTATTATTCTCTTTTCCACCATTGCATTATATTTGTAAACTACAAATATGAATTACAGCGAGTTACTTTCTTCATTTTTAATCGATCTCCAAAGTTTGTACCGGAAAAATGTTTCTATAAATGGAGCATCATTTCCTCAAATATTGGCTTTATCTATTATTCCCGATGATGGGATTGAAATGTCTGCATTATCAAAAAAAATTGGAATAGATAACAGTACTGCCACTCGACTTGTTATGGGACTCGAAAAAAAAGGATGGGTCAGCCGTCGCTCTGCAAATTATGATAAACGTGTCATCCAAGTTGCCCTCACACATGACGGTGATGAGATTCAGACACAACTAGAAGAACAATTTGAGTCACTTGGCGCAGCCATAGAAAGAGAAGTAGATCCATTAGATCGGAATGAAATGATAGAATATATTTCTTCTCTACATTGGATCTTATCAAAGTTGATTTTAAAAAATGATAAAATTGTATAATGCAACAAAATAATTTTACATTATCTATTTTAACCTGGTATAATAAACAAAAAAGAATCCTGCCATTTCGGGATATAGATGATCCTTACAAAATTTGGTTATCGGAAGTAATGCTCCAACAAACTCAGATAGAAACGGTAATTCCTTATTTTCAGAAATGGATCAGTAAATATCCAACTATTTTATCAGTGGCGACCGCTGATCAAGAATGTTTATTAAAACTTTGGGAAGGACTTGGTTATTATTCCCGATGTAGAAATTTCCATAAAGCTACAAAGATAGTTGTTGGAAAATATAGCGGTGTTATTCCTGATAAATGGTCGGAATTTCGAGCATTGCCTGGTGTAGGAGATTATACAGCAGCAGCAGTTTTGTCTATTGCCTATAATCAACCCTATATTGCGATTGATGGAAATGTAAAGCGTGTTATGGCACGTATCCTTGGATTAAAGAATTTATCAAATAGAAATATGACCCGAATGAAAAACTATCTGACAAAGAATATTTTAAAGGATAATCCTGGCGATTTCAATCAAAGCATGATGGAGTTGGGTGCTAGAATTTGTTCTCCTAGGAATCCGAATTGTGGAAAATGCCCTTTGTCTTTTAACTGCAAGGCATTTGCCATGGGTGATCCTGAATTGTATCCATTATCAGTTAGAAAGAAAAAACCGCCTCATTATGAAATCGTTGTAGGAATCGTCTGGCGAGGTGAAGAGTTTTATATTCAAAAACGGGGAGAAAATGGAATGCTTGCTGGACTTTGGGAATTCCCCGGTGGTAAAGTTAAGTTAGGAGAGTCATTGGAAGATGCATTATATCGCGAAAT
>CAJWPW010000272.1 GCA_913045415.1 uncultured Fidelibacterota bacterium
ACACCATGCGGGATGAATTAAAAAAAGGAGATAAAATCATAACCATGGGTGGTATTTATGGTACTGTTCAAGGATTTAAGGAAAAAGGCCGTCAAGCCATCATTAAGATTGATAATAACACAAATATTACAATCAACAAGACTGCCGTTGCCGGTTTAGCTGGAAAAATAAAAGATACAGAATTAGAACAAACCTAATGGCCGTCAAGAAGATTGTTCAATATGGGGATCCGATCCTACGTAAGAAATGTGATTCGTTTAAGGATTTTTCCAACATAGACGATCTGCTAAATGACATGTTTGATTCCATGTATGAAGCGGAAGGTATCGGTTTAGCAGCGAACCAGATTGGCCTGAACATGAATCTTTTCATTATTGACATAACCCATACAGAAGAAGCCGAAAGCCCTCACGTATTTATCAATAGTGAAATGATCTCCAAGTATGGCGACGAAGGTGTTTATCAGGAAGGATGTTTATCCTTACCCGGAATATCTTTAGATGTTTTACGGCCGGAAAAAGTCACCTTGAAATATCAAACATCGGATGAAGAATGGCATGAAGGTGAATTTGATGGGTTGTTGTCTCGAGCTATTCAACATGAGACTGATCATTTGAATGGTATTTACATTATAGATCGGGTGAGTGAAATTGAAAAAATTCAGTATCAGACGGAATTGAAAGAATTAGAAAAAATATCCAAGAAGCGTCATAAAGTTCAGTCTGGCAAAAAGGGGTTTGTCCTTTAATCATTTATTTCAGTTTTGTATGGGTGTGACCTGATGCGCGTCGTCTTTATGGGAAACCCCCAATTTGCTCTCCCTACTTTAACAGCTCTTTTATCTAGCCAGCATGATGTTGTGGGTATTGTATCCAATCCGCCTAAACCTATGGGTCGTGGTCGTAAATTGAAATCCACTGCTATTGGTCAATTTGCGAAAGAAAATGATTTGAATCTCCTTCAATCGTTAACACTAAAATCTGATGAACTTCATAATCAATTATCCGTATTGAATCCGGATGTTTTTGTGGTTGTGGCTTTTCAAATCTTACCAAAATCATTGATTGATCTGCCAAAATTTGGCGCTTTGAATCTCCATGCATCCTTATTACCGAAATATCGTGGCGCAGGACCGATCCAATGGTCACTTATGAATGGGGATAAAACAAGCGGTATCACGGTTTTTCAAATTATGCCAAGTGTTGATACAGGAGACATATTATTACAGGAAAAAATGGATATTTTCCCTTATGATAATATGTTAACACTGGGAACCAGGCTTAGCACAATTGGAGCAAATTTGGTTGTAAATGCATTAGATGGCATTGAAGCAGGTTCTCTACAACCAATTATTCAGAACAATAATCATGCAACTAAGGCACCAAAAATTACAAAAGAGATGACAATTATAAATTGGTCCTGGGCTGCTGTTAAGATACATAATTGGGTCCGGGGTTTATCACCTCATCCGGGGATGTCAACCACTTGGAAAGGGAAACGAATGCGTATTTTCAATACGCGTGTTGTAGATGAAGGTGTTATTTTAGGAGATGGAATAGTATTTAAGGCTGATTTTGAAGAAATATTCGTGGATACGGGTGAACATTTATTAGCTTTCTCCGAAATTCAGTTAGAAGGAAAAAAACGAATGAGTGTGTCTGATTTCATGAAAGGGAACAACATCCAAATGGGAGATAAATTGGGCGAATGAGACAGGATGCCCGTTTTTTATCTGTAAAGATCCTGAACCGATTCGAAAAAAAGAATGAACAATTGGTTATGTCACGGAACCAGGTTTTTTCTAGTTTTAAACCTGAATCTATAGATAAATCCCGAGCCATGGTTTTGACAAATGAAATCATCAGGCTTAGAGACCGTTTGGATCTTATGATTGAAGATGTCTCCGGACGAAAAATCAATCGCTTGGATCCGTCATTGCTTTCCATTTTACGAGTTGGGTTTTATGAGATTATTTATGATGAATCCATCCCAGATTATGCTGCGGTAGATTCCTTGGTTAACTTGACAAAGGCTGTTTTAAGCCGGAAAGCATCTAAACTAACCAATGCGGTGTTGAGGAACTTAATCAGGTACAGGGATAAAGATTCAAATTGGGATGAGTCGTTAAAGAAAAGGTCAAAATGGGTTTCATTGCCGATCTGGCTCCAAAAAAGGTGGAAATATCAATTTGGTGAAAGTGGATTTTTTTCATTAGTTAATTGCATTAATCAAAATCCAAAAATATTTGTCAGAGTTGATTTGACCAAAAATACTGTGGATGATGCAAAGGAATCCCTCCTTGAATCGGGAATTGAAGTAGAAAATTATTCCGATTCATTTTTAAAGATTTTGACCGGTTCCGGAAAAATATTTTCTACAGATCTTTTTCAATCTGGGCAAGTTTCAATCCAGAATCCGGCGGCAGGTGCCATTGTGGAATTTTTAGACCCGTTAAAAGGAGAAATTGTTTTGGATGTCTGTGCTGCACCAGGAACCAAATCACTTTTTATTGCAGAAAGAGTGGGAGAAAAGGGAAGAGTTTTGGCATCAGAT
>CAJWPW010000273.1 GCA_913045415.1 uncultured Fidelibacterota bacterium
CCATTATGGGCACCATTAACTATAGTATTATTAATATTATCATTATCCAGCCATTGGGAATCAAGGTCATCATATATGGCATGACTGGCCAGCACTATCTCATTTGCGAGGATTAAGTTTTCTGAATAAGTCCCCTGTGCAACCAGCACAGTGTCTCCATCAACCGAAGCGTTAAGACCTTCCTGGATGGTCGTATAATCTGATGGTATATTAATTGTGGTGGCGAAAAGGAAAGATATCAATCCGCTCCCAAACAGTATCACTTTTTTCATCATTTTGTCCTCTTTTTAAGTAGTGATTGTATGTGGAATAGAATATAAATATAATAATAAAACACCATTATATGCAAATATTGGTGGATAAATTTGTTCGCCAAGTGGAGCAATAACAACCAATGGATGATCCAGTGATATGAAATTCGGCGGTCTGGGAATGAAATTATTTGATGTTTTTATTCAACGCCCAAACTATGTAGGTAATCATCATATCCGCGGCTGTGTTCTTTAGTTTTTTCCGGTGTTAATTCAATAATCCTCGTAGCCAATGAAGAAACAAATTCTCTGTCATGGCTCACAAAAATAATCGTGCCATCAAATCCACTTAATGCCAAGTTGAGAGACTCAATGGATTCCATATCTAAATGATTTGTTGGTTCATCCATGATAATCACGTTTGGGCGTTGTAAAATAATTTTCCCAAATAACATGCGACGTTGTTCACCACCTGACAATACACGAACAGGTTTTTTTATATCATCTTGAGCGAATAACAGGCGGCCCAATGTTCCCCGAATTGTTTGCATATCATCCCCCTTTTGACTCCATTGTGCCATCCAATCAACGAGTGACATGTTTGAATTAAAATCCTGACTATGGTTTTGGGCAAAATATCCGATGACGGCATTATCAGACCATTTAATGGTGCCACTGTCTGGTGGTAAATCATTAACCAAGCAACTCAGGAGCGTCGTTTTCCCAATCCCATTGGTTCCAATTATGGCAAGTCTTTCGCCAGACTCAATTGAAATATTGAATTTTTTTAAAACAGAAAGAGTATCGTATCCTTTGTTTAAATCTTTCACATTCAATGCTGTATTGAAAACTTTGGAATGTTGTTTAAAACGAATGAAAGGATAAACTCGGCTAGAATTTTTAATATCGTCTAATTTGATTTTACTAATTTGATTAGCGCGAGATGTTGCCTGTTTTGCTTTGGATGCATTTGCAGAAAATCGTTTGACAAAAGATTGTAATTCATCAATCTTTGCTTTTTTCTTTGCATTATCCAAAAACAGTCTTTCTCGTGCTTGCGTCGATGCAGTCATAAAATCATCATAGTTTCCGGGGTATAATCGAAGTTCGCCATAATCGAGATCTGCCATATGTGTGCAAACACTGTTTAGGAAATGACGATCGTGTGAAATAATAATCATGGTACTATTTCGAGAGTTTAAAATTTCTTCTAACCAACGAATTGTATTAATGTCCAAATTATTAGTTGGTTCGTCCAAGAGTAAAATACCCGGATCTCCAAATAGGGCTTGGGCTAGTAAAACACGAAGTTTCATTCCTGGTGCTAACGAGCTCATGGGTTCATCATGTTTCTCTAAAGGAATGCCCACACCCAAGAGTAAATCTCCAGCGTGTGATTCGGCCATATAGCCATCCATTTCTGCAAATTCAGATTCCAAATCTGCCACTCTCATTCCTTCTTCTTCGGACATATTAAGCAGTGCGTAAATTTTATCCCGTTCTTCTTTTACTTTCCATAAATCCCCATGCCCCATAATGACGCAATCTGAAATAATGATTTTTTCATAGGCATAATGGTCTTGGTTTAATTTGGCAACACGTTCATTAATATCAATTTTTACCGTTCCTGAAGTTGGGTCAACTTCACCGGTTAATATTTTCATAAAAGTAGATTTTCCAGATCCGTTTGCGCCTATGAGGCCATATCGATTACCTTTAGAAAAAGTGACAGAAATATCTTCAAAAAGTGGTTTGGAGCCATACTGCATGGCAATGCTTGTTGTTGAAATCAAAGATGTGCTCTTAGGGTTTGCGATTGACGGAATTCATCTTGAATGGGATTCAGTTCAATCATTTAAACATGGATTAAAAAAACCCCGTCAATATAGACAGGGTTTTTCCAGTGATCCGGGTGAGACTCGAACTCACGGCCAATGGCTTAAAAGGCCACTGCTCTACCAGCTGAGCTACCGGATCAAAAAATATTAATTATTGCTCAAAAAGCGGTGGGAAAATTACATTTTTTGTAGTGGGATACGAAAGAAAAACGGAAAAATATTCAATGAATTTAAATGTTACCTTTCAAGTAGTACCATTTGATCTTTTACCTTGGCACCTAAATCATTTAAGAGAAGGGGCATAGCATCAAACCAACCTTTCATTTTATCACTTGACTTATGGAGGGTTGTATACTCAATTTTCAGTATAAGTCTTTGGGGAAAAGGGAAGGGAAGTCTGTAATCTCTTTTATACGGCCATCCTACACATAATTATTACCTATAACCAAATTC
>CAJWPW010000274.1 GCA_913045415.1 uncultured Fidelibacterota bacterium
CTTTAGGAGTATATTTTGGTATAGATCCAGTTCATTTAGCCATAATTTTTATTGCTAACCTTGAACTTGGATTTTTAACTCCACCTGTAGGAATGAATCTTTTCCTGGCTGCATATAGGTTTGATGAAGATATGCCTAAAATCTACCAGGCCACCTTGCCGTTCTTCCTTGTGAGATTGTTGGCTGTAGGGTTAATCACATATATACCCATTTTAACTTTAGGATTATTACAATGATTTGGAACATTTTACGCAAAGATTCATTTCTTGATTATGAGAGGAAGAGAAAGATATATTCCCCGTCCAAAAAACAGGAACAAATCAATACCTTAAACGCTATCAATTCGCTCGCAAAGAGCGCATTCAATATCAATCAATATTTAGGAGACGTTCAATGAAGCGTTTAGGGATAACTTTGTCTTTACTGACAGTTCTAATAAATCCGGTCTTCGCCCAGAGCGAAGCTGGGGCAATTTTTCTCTTAATTGCACCGGGTGCTCGTGCAGGTGGCATGGGTGAGGCCCAGGTAGCTGTGGCTAATGATGCATATGCAAGTTATTGGAACCCAGCTGGATTGGGTTTTCTTGAAGGACAGGAAATGGTCATGATGCATGTGAATTGGCTTCCCGGTCTTGCGGATGACCTTTATTATGAGTTCTTCGGTTTTAGGAAGTCTTATCCAACGCTTGGAACTATCGGCGGACATTTAATATTTTTGAATTTGGGTGAACAGATCCGTACCAGCGAAACTGGAGATGAACTGGGGACATTTACAAGTTATATGACTTCGTTTGCTATGTCTTATAGTGCCTTGATATCTCCGACGAAATCCTTTGGTTTAAATGCAAGAGTGTTCTACCAACATTTGGTTGAAATGGGTGCTGGGAGCGAGAAGGGAAAAGGTACATCAATGGATTTCGGTTTTGATCTTGGTTATATGCAAAAGGAATGGTTATTACCCAATTTGACTCTGGGTTTAACCTTGTCAAATTTAGGACCTAAAGTTGCCTTTATAGACCCTGACCAAGCAGATCCACAGCCGACTAATTTAACTTTGGGATTCAATTATGATCTTGTAAAGAGTGAATTTAATAAATTCAGCATTGTTTATGATGTTGATAAACTTCTTGTTTCATCATATCCAGATATGGATTGGGATAGCGATGGATATATCGGTGGCTTTGACGAAGATGGTAAAATAAGTCCCGGAAATGATTATAATGAAGATGGAAATTTAGAAATCGCCCATACGGATCCAATCTATAAGGCGATTTTTACGTCCTGGGTGAATGATTGGCTTCTTGGCGGAGACATGGATTATGGATCCAATGGTGCCGGAAATGGTGATAAAATCATTGGTGGATATGAATGGGATGATCTAGATGGTGATGGCAAAATAGATTTAGCAGATAACGAAATAGTAAAAACAATTGGTAAGCCAGGTGATGCAGGTTGGGGCGATTATAATGAATTTGGTCATAAAGAAGTTGGAAATTCCAAAGAAAGAACCATTTCAAATGAAATTGATAGATTAGTTCACAATATGGGGATGGAATATTGGTATGGACAATATTTTGCTATACGTTCTGGATTTTATTATGACAAAACAGGGAAGATCAGCAATCCTACATTCGGAATCGGTTTACGATTCGCTGGATACGGGTTTGATTTCGGATATACTTATGGTGAAACAGGACATCCTTTGACCAACACCATGCGCTTTTCCCTGAATATGGAATTCTAAAAGCCTCTCCTTATTATGTGGCTTTCATTTATTCGCAGATCAATACCTTTGGTCTGCTTCTTTTCCTTATTGTTTTCTGAAATTACAGGCGATTTACGCGTGTGTGCTTTACGAATATCTTTCCAAGTTGATGACGATGAAAGTACAACTGGAAATGGTCAGTATTTATTAGAGTCGAATGGTATCGACTGTGATCGGTATACTATCGATCCGGTACCGCATGATCGGTCGTATTTTGAGTCTCAATTAAAAGCTGTTGATGCGTACTTCAATGATGTGTCATATGGCAAATTTGGAATTGATTTAGACCTATCATCTGTCTACCCCGTAGGCGATAATGAATCCTATTCACTTTCAAATTCCATGAATTATTACAATCCTTACAACCAAGATGAGATTCAAGATGAACGCATTACAAATTTATTTTATGATGCGGTTTCTAAAGCATACGAAGATGATCAAATTGATTTTTCATCTTATGATCTTGTAGTGGTTTTTCATGCAGGCATCGGGCAGGATTTTTCACTACCTTTCTTAGACCCAACTCCGGAAGATATTCCTTCAACTTACGTTGATAATGAAATGGTATTAGAACATTTAGGGTCGCCAACTATTACTGTTGGAAACCATGAAATTTCTCATGGGATCATTTTGCCGGAATCACAAAACCATCTATTATTTGACATTGCTGAAACGATGTTCTCCGATGCATCGGAACCTTGCGAATACCAATTTGGACTCACCGGTACATTTGCGCTCATGATCGGCTTTGCGGTAGGCATACCACC
>CAJWPW010000275.1 GCA_913045415.1 uncultured Fidelibacterota bacterium
AAGATTTTCACAGCTTCATCGTAAGTAATTCGTGGGAATGGTGGTACCACAGCTTCTAATTTGGAAATATCCCGTTCCAATGTTTTTAATTCCGATTGACAATTTTCAAGGACATGCTGAAAAATGGATCCAACCAAGTTTTCCGCCCAAGTCATATTTTCATCCAGGTCCACATAAGCCATTTCTGGTTCCACCATCCAAAATTCAGTGAGATGTCGACGGGTTTTCGATTTTTCTGCACGAAAGACTGGACCAAAACAATAGCTCTTGCCAAAAGCAGCGGCACCCGCTTCCTGATAGAGTTGCCCACTTTGGGTGAGATAGGCCGACCGCTCAAAATAATCCACTTCAAAAAGCGTCGTAGTACCTTCTACTGCATTCCCGGTAAAAATAGGAGAATCAATTAATATAAATCCGTTGTCATCAAAGAAATCACGAATCGCTTTGACAATTTGATGACGGACACGCATTATTGCGTTTTGCCTTTTAGAGCGTAACCATAAATGTCGATTTGACATGAGAAAATCTGTACCATGTTCCTTCGGAGAAATGGGAAATTCTTCCGTCACATGGTTTACTACATCAATCTCTTTGATCCCTAATTCGTACCCTCCAACCGACCGCGGTTCTTTCCGAACGATACCGGTTAAGACCACCGAGTCTTCTTGATTTAAATCTGGTTCCATTTCAAATGTATCATCGGTGGCTTCGCCTTTAACAACCACCCCCTGAAGTAATCCTGTACCATCTCTGAAAATGAGAAACCAAATTTTCCCAATATTCCTGGTGTTGTACACCCAGCCTTTCAATTGAACTTCTTGACCTTCATGCTCATGAAGTTGATTTATTGTAACTGTTTTCATTTTTTAATCGTATTCCTTTACCAAGTCGTCATAATATCGTTTAAAATATCTTGTGCAATTTTACGAACGGCAACCTTTGTTGCAAAAGCCCGCGGTTCACCAAATTCATCATCATCATCATTGTCAATTTTACCGTCATTATCATTATCAATGCCATCAGAACCGATATCGCCACTCAGTCCATAAGCACCAAATCCAGAGTAGGTTCCCTCCAACAAGTTCTTATCCTGTGACACATCATACCATTCTAACTTAACATCTATTTTATAGCGAAATTCTGAAACAGATTCCTGTTTACTGTAAGTATAAGGTCCTTCATTCACTTTTTTTACAGTACCTCGGAGAATGGAATGAGCTATATTTTCATCAGTAATGTTCAAAATACCAGCTTCAACAAATTCACCCAAAATCCCATCTGTGATATCCTCTGCTAATCCAAATTCAGCTGTTTCATTTTCCATAAGGGGAATGGCAATAGATTTAATATGGGGTGGAATGGAACCGGCCATTGAGTAGAAACCACATGAAAGAAGAAAAAAGAAAGATGACAACAGAAAAATATTTTTCATTCTATTTCTTGCGTTTGATCTTGGGCTCAAGGCCAAATTCTTCAATTTTCCTATATAATGTCCTTTCACTCATACCAAGAGATTTTGCAGTTTTCCGGCGGTTATTATTAAAATATCTTAATGAACGAGTTATAGCTTCTTCCTCCAAATTCTTAATAGATATATCACCGATGGCATCATCTCGAATCATGCGTTGACCATCTTCAGTAATTTCCATTGATTTTTCTGGAAGTGGTATACCATGCTCATTATGTTCCACAACCGGGAATGGGTTATTTAATTCAGGTGAAGGCACTTGTCCACTTATCATCATTTTCTGGATCATTTCAGTATCTTGTTTCAACATAAACAATTGCCGAAGAATTAAATCAATTTCTGCTTTATCGGTAGATTGATTCACCAAAACTGGTAATGCTAAATTGTGAACCGGATCCAGGGGTAAAACATCCGTCAATTCATCTTGTACCATTTCAGATGTTATTCTTTCTCCTCTTTTTAATACCAGTATTCTTTCAACAAAATGCTTTAATTCACGGACGTTCCCCGGCCATTCATATTGTTTTAAAACACGAATCCCTTCCGGCATGAATCCCCGATATAAAATATCGTTCGATCGTGTGAATTCTAGTGCGAATCGTTCTACCAAAGGTCCAATATCTTCCACCCGATTCCGAAGTGACGGCACATCCACTGTCACCGTTTTAAGACGGTAATAAAGATCCTGTCGGAAATCTCCTTTTTTTACCAATTCAGTCAAATTTTTATTAGTAGCGGCTATTATCCGGACATCTGTATATCTGGTTTTGGCTTCTCCTACTCGCATGAATTCGCCAGTATCTAAAACTCTAAGCAATTTGACCTGTGTTTCAAGAGGAGTTTCACCAATCTCATCGAGAAAGATTGTCCCTTTATGCGCTTCTTCAAAATATCCTTTCCGGTCTTCGCCTGCACCAGTGAATGAACCTTTTTTATGTCCAAATAATTCGGATTCAATAATACCTTCTGGAATGGCACCGCAATTCACTATTATTATGGGCTCATTATTCCGCTTGCTACTTTTATGAATGGCTTTTGCCACTACTTCTTTCCCCACACC
>CAJWPW010000276.1 GCA_913045415.1 uncultured Fidelibacterota bacterium
AACTCATTTAATATTGCAGAAATGCCACCAGCACGATCCACATCTTCCATATGGACATCAGGGGTAGCGGGGCTCACCTTACACAGGTAAGGTGTATTCTTTGAAATTTCATTTAATTCTGCCAGATCAAAATCAATGTTAGCTTCGTGTGCAATTGCTAAAGTATGCAGGACAGTATTTGTACTCCCACCCATGGCCATATCAAGAGCGAATGCGTTTCGGATAGAGTCTTCGGTAATGATGTCTCGCGGTTTAACATCATGGTTTACCATGTTTAATATTTTTTCTCCAGCTTGTTTCACAAGCTCAAGGCGACCTTTATCAACGGCCAGAATAGAACCATTTCCGGGTAACGCAATACCTAATGCTTCCATAAGGCAATTCATTGAATTTGCAGTGAACATTCCCGAACAGGAGCCACAAGTGGGACATCCTTCCTTTTCAATTTCTGTTAATTCTTGTTCAGAAATTATACCGGCCTCAACCTTACCCACGCCTTCAAATACTGAAATCAGATCAACCTTTTTCCCATCTACTTCTCCCGCTTTCATAGGACCACCGGAAACAAAAACAGTTGGAATATTTATACGAACAGCCCCCATAAGCATGCCTGGAACAATTTTATCACAATTGGTAATGCACAAGAGTCCATCCAAACGATGGGCCTCTGCCACTGTTTCCACCGAATCCGCAATCAATTCTCGACTAGGTAAAGAATATCGCATACCAATATGCCCCATGGCGATTCCATCATCTACACCGATGGTGTTGAATTCAAATGGTACGCCACCAGCTTCGCGAATAGCCTGTTTAGCAATTTTACCAAATTCCTGTAGATGGACATGGCCAGGAATTAGATCTGTATAAGAATTGGCGATCCCAATGAAGGGGCGCTCAAAGTCGGACTCTTCCTTTATGACACCTGTTGCACGTAAGAGGCTGCGGTGCGGTGCATGTTCAAATCCTTTTTTTATTGTATCTGATCTCATATGTGCTCTCATTTTTCAATTCTGATGGAAACACACGCACCAAATCGGGCAGAATATATATACAGGCAGGGTATAGGAATTGTGGGGGAGGAATTTGTCTCCGCCGTCATCTTCGCCTATCTTATTTTTAAATAATCTGTCAGGCGATTTGGACGGCAAGTCCAATAATCACTAGAATCAATAAATCAATAAGTAGACTATTAATCTGCAGGAGATTAATGTCAATACCAACGGCAAATGGTTCATTCGCTATTTGTGTATTTTGTAATTTGTATTGATTATTCATTTTAGTTAACCTTATTCTCCATCGCTGGAAAACTTGGCGCCAAAAATACAGGAGAATAAAAATAGGTACAATCTATTTTTCATTGAATTACACTTCAGAATCATTTACTCCTGATAATCTTGTAATTCGCGAGCAGATGGATCAATCACGTCCGTCCATTTAGGCATCCAAAAGTGTGGGATTAATTTTTCATTCTTCCCAAAATAAGAATCAAACACTTTTCGGTAATAATAGCTCTCTTTTAAAACAGGTGTACAGTGGTTAATCTTTTTACCTTCTTGTCGAAATTCATCATCCGATATTTTTTTGTCAACATATGCTTGAATAATATGATGCCAGGATTTCTTTTTGGCACTGACACCATCAGAAAATGCACATTTCCTTCGCCATAATACTTCGTCCGGCAAGATTCCTTGGCCATCAAATGCTTGTCTTAGTAAATATTTTTCTAACCGGTTTATACCATCAAATGATTTTAGTTCTGGAGGAATAGAGAGGTAATATTTCACAAAAGCTTTATCTAAAAAAGGCGTCCGCGCTTCCAACCCGTTTGAACTAATACTCCGATCAGACCGCAGCACATCAAAATAGTGAATCTCTTCTACCAGTTTTTCACTTTCCTTTTGTAGGTCTTTTAATGTTGGTGCATTCTTTAAATACACATAACCGCAACCGACTTCATCGGCACCATCGCCATTAAAGATCACCTTACAATCAGAATTTTCTGAAATGTATTTAGAGACGAGATAATTGCCCACACTAGCCCTAACTGTTGTAGTATCATAAGATTCAATATTATAAATAACTGTTTCAATAGCATTTAAAAACTCATCTTCAGATACTTCGATCTGATGGTGCTTTGTTTTCAAATGATCCGCCACAATTTGTGCATATTCAAGATCAATGCTCCCCGGAAGTCCAATAGAAAATGTATTTAGTTTTGGTCCTTCATAATATTTATTCACCAAGGCGCAAATTAAACTTGAATCCAATCCGCCGGATAAAAGACACCCAATCTCACGTTCTGTCATGAGTCGCTTCTTGACTGCATCTGTTAATAAAGACCGAATTTTATCGCAAATATCATCTTCACTGTGTTCCTGAATTTTGACACCATTGTAATGGAAATAAGGGTTGAATGTATCTGGGGCGTCGGAGCACCACCAATTCCCTGGAGAGAATGGTATAATGTCTGAACAATGATTCACCATGGGTTTTACTTCCGATGCAATCATAATCTCATCTCCAT
>CAJWPW010000277.1 GCA_913045415.1 uncultured Fidelibacterota bacterium
TTTTATTTATGGGTGTCCCAGGATTCCTATTATTTAGATGGGGGCGTTTAGAGTGGAAACGAAATAAACAGTTGAAAGCTGATGGAAAGGTACGGGATTCTCAATGATCCTCATCATAGATAATTATGATTCCTTTACTTGGAACTTGGTACAAGGTCTTGAAATATTGGGCGCCGATGTTACGGTAAAACAGAATGATGATTCATCTGCTTTAGCAAATCTAAACGCCGACAGCATTATCATTTCCCCCGGTCCGGGAATACCTGCTGATTCAGGTTATTCAAATCAAATCATTGAACAATTTATGAATAAAAAACCTATTTTGGGCGTGTGCTTAGGTCACCAATGTATAGGATCAGTCTTTGGTGCGAACATTCAACAATCGAAGCGAATTCTTCACGGAAAAACATCTTTGATTCATCATCAACAATCCGGATTATTTGAAGGAATACCTTCCCCGTTTCAAGCGGCGCGGTATCATTCTTTATCTTTGGATTCTATTCCTAGCAATTTTGTTAATACAGCTTGGACAAATGATCAAGAAATCATGGCAATTCAGCATGAGTCTCTCCCAATATTTGGTGTCCAATTTCATCCAGAATCATTCTTAACACCTATGGGTTCAAAAATATTGAGAAATTTTTTGAATTATAATAATGACAGGATAATCGGATGAAAAAGATAATACTAAAAGAAAAAATACTTTTATTTTGTCCATCCTGTAATACATTGTAAAAAGAAATTTTAGAATGAAATACACAACTATTTTTAAAGGAAATTCCGAATCAGATTTACTAAATATTTTTGCTTCAAATCCGATTGACATTCTTTCTTTATCGTTGGATGACTCTCCCGAAATGTTAACAAAATTTGTAAAAAAATATGAAGGGAAATTCCTAGCGGGATACATTTCTTACGAATATGGTGTAAAACAATTGGGTGTGCCTGTTCACGATTTAAATGATTTCCCCGCAGCCCATTTCAGAGTATACGATTCTTTTGAAAAAAACAAAAATTTAGAAAAACCAAAAAATATTGATTGGGATCAATTCAAATCGACGCTTATAAAATCAGAATATGATTCTGGCTTTGAGAAAATACAAAATCATATTCGTTCAGGTGATTTTTATCAAATTAATTTTACCCATTCATTGAAATCAAAAACGAAGTCATCGCCGAAAGAATTATTTCTAAAACTTCGAGGGAAAAACCAAGTCGGATATTCAGTATTTATGGAACATAATGATTGGGCAATTCATTCCCTTTCACCAGAACAATTTATCAAAATAGAAAATCGAATTATTACAACAAAACCTGTTAAGGGGACATTTCCCCGTGGGAAATCACAAGAAGATGATGAGTATAATCTCAAATCATTATTAAATAGTGAAAAAGAACAGGCAGAACTTTATATGATCATTGATCTTTTGCGTAATGATTTGGGAAAAATAAGCAAAACTGGTTCTGTTCAAGTTTTGGAATCAAAATCAATTCAAAAATTGGAAAAAGTATTCCATACGTTTGGCGTTGTTCAGGGAGAATTAAAATCAAACCTTCATCCAATCGAAGCGCTTCTTTCAATGTCTCCTGGCGGTTCAATCTCTGGGTGCCCAAAAAAACGTGCCTGTGAAATCATTTATGAATTGGAATCCCAAGCTCGGGGTATTTATACAGGAACTATCGGTTATATCTTGCCAGACGGAACCCTTAATTTTAATATTGCAATCCGCACCGTAACACAATTAGGAAAAGAACTAACGCTGGGAGTTGGTGGCGGTATAACAATTGAATCAGACAATGAAAATGAATATATGGAAACATTGATGAAAGCATCTTCGTTCCAGCCATGATAAAAGCATTAATCAATAACCAATGGGAATCCATTCCCAAGGAAAATCTCCAACTCGGTACAGATACATTCTCATTTTCATCAGGACTTTATGAAACATTCCGAACATTGGATTTTAAACCTGTATTTCTCCAAGCACATTTAGATCGTCTTTTCAGATCCGCGGATCAAATTGGATTAAATATTGATTATTCTAAATTAGACATTTCGAATATGCTCTCAAAAGTGATCCACGATTTTCAAGATCCAAACCAGCGCGTTCGTATTTTGGCTGTTCCAAATAAACTCATAGTTTATACATCATATTTGAATTTAGATCCTTCAATTTATAATGGTGTTTCTGTCATCACTATTAAAGCAAGTCGTGCGCACCCTGAAATAAAAACAACTGATTACCATGCGTGCCTAACTGCTTGGACAGCGGCAGTAGACGCCGGGTGTTTTGAAGCTATACTCATGGATGGTAATGGCATACTTTATGAAGGAAGCCGTAGTAATTTATTTTGGGTAAAGGATGAGAAATTATTTACCCGAAAAGAAGATGTGCTTCCTGGAACAACCAGGCAAATAATTATTAATCATTCATTGGTCTCAATTCAGTACAATACTTTAAACAGTATGGATCTATCTAATATTGATGAGTTTTTC
>CAJWPW010000278.1 GCA_913045415.1 uncultured Fidelibacterota bacterium
TTCCAAGAAACGTGACGATCAAACAGCTAGCCAAAAAAACCGGTAAAAACGAGCAGGCTATCAAAAATAAGATCAATGCCATGAAGCGGCGCAATATTCCCATACAAATGAAGAATGGGTCGCAGCGGGAACCCTGCGTGCAGACCAGCCTATTTGAACCGGTTTCCTGGATTTTAAAAGAAAAAGAAAATGCTCAGCTGGCGCTGGATGATTTCGTAAACATCAAACCGAATGCCAACCAAAAAACCAATAAGAAAAAGAAAATCGTCGTCCGAATCTATAAAGAATATATAGAGCAGATGGACGAGCTGATTGACCGTTGGTACTCTTTGCAACTAATTCAAAATCTTAAGGATGAATAATCGCAATAAACTATATAGAGATCAGCCTATAACTTTATCTTAAAATATTTTTATAACGAGTCCATTTTACGTTGCGGTCTAGAGCATCAATAATCATAATAGCCCCCCTTTACCTAAAAGGTAGAAAAATAACGTTTCGCTTCTTTCATCACCTTCAGAGATAATAATACGTTCCCGATTTCAGGTGAGGCAGAATAACCATCACAGGAAATGTGCACACAACCGTTGTATCAATGAAGAGTAAGCACATGGCGCGTCTCATGAATGGGAATTGCGATATTTTACTTTGGCGGTATGTTACTTCTGGTCTTCGCCCGGAAGTGAGCTTTCCGGTTCTTTAATTTTCTCTTTTTCGGGAACAGGTGAAGGCCCGCCACTACCCGAATCTCCCTTTCCCTTCCTTCCTTTAAAACTGGTAATCGTCAATCCGAGAGAAAGGTTTAGTCCTTTCATGCTATGAATCCACATGCCGTTTCGGAATGAAAACCCAAAATCAATTAAAGTGGGGCCGCCGTGAAAGCCTAGCCCCATGCCCAATTCAGTACGATCCATGCCTTCCCAGGAAAATCCAATTCTTAATGGCATCGTCGGGAAACGGTGCAATTCAACACCTATGGCCCAACGCCAACGGGAATGGGCATACAACCGATTTTCGAATCCTGTGGTCAGGTCAGAAGTGACTATAAGGTCATCTTTCCGATAAGACATTCCAAATCGAAAGATAGATGGATAACGGATATTGAATTCTTTTGGCTTCCCATTTTCATCCACATTTTTAACAATTTTTGAACTGCTGGAAAAAATAGATCCTGAAGACAGATTGTCCGCACGAAGTGAATCAATTGTATAGGTATACAGCACGGCCACACTATCGGATAAACGTTCTCCTTCCCACTTAAACGGATACTTCATGATATCTTTAATAAAGGATGGTTTATTCCATCCGATGGTTCCTAACGCATTAATAAGAGAGACACCGAACCGCATGCCATTGATTTCTTTCGTAGCAATACCAATATCCAACCCATACCCTGCCCCGCCAAATCCCTGCCTTAAATAGTATGATCCGGAACCATAGACGGCCTGGGGCGTGGTAATAAAATTCGCATTACTGGAATCTGGGTCAATGCCCATGTAGAACAATCCCTGAAGATATTTCAGGGTAAACCCCAAAGCGAATGACCCATAAGGAACCGCAAAAGAAAACCCTATTTCATTCACACCCATAATCTCGTAACCGATTGTCATATCAATTTCAGGATTATTAGCATTCCCTTCCAGCATCAACCTTGCCATACCCGCCGGGATGCTGTATGAACCCATAAAAAGAAAATTAGCGGTAAGAGCCATATTTCCGGAAGCATAATTGACCCCTGGTATGGCCAATTGACCCATCATATCAAAGGTGAGCCCCCCACTATTTTCAAGTCGGTTAATAATGGTTGTTTTTTCATCATGATCCAACGTATCTCCACTGAGCGCTTTCATTGCTGCCATGGATAAATAATTATTTCCCATCCCAAAATCAAGGCCCCCAAACTGAATCATAAATGGTTTATCTGTTTGAAACGCAATTAAAGCAGGATTGTATCCAACCGAATAGATTCCTTCAGCAATGGTAGAGGTCGCACCAGCCAAAGCTACGGAACGGGGATCTCGTTTTTGGCCATGGGAAATAGCCATCGTCAATACGAGAATAAAAATTGGATTAAACTGTTTCATCGCTTGTATGGGTTTTCCCCCCATTGAGCTATATTAGATGTATTTTGAATTTTACTGCTGCTCGAACTGATGGTGAAATACCACCCGTTCATATCACGAACTGAACCGCCGGTTGATTGCACACGGATTCGAATACTGTCTCTCAGTGATGCACTCAAAGAAGCAATACCGGTGGTGGCGCTTGGTATCCAGTTGAATGAATCTACATTGGCTAATTCTGTTGTAATGTCCGTCCAGCCATCGTCGGTATCCACATCAGGATTAGATCCGGCAAAGTAGGCTAAATCCACCTGGGATATGGTGCCAAATGTTTTCCATGCAATCGTGACTTCTTTATCCTGATTCAATGATTGGTTTCCATTGGGATATTTAACCACAATCTCATCCGGTGCAGCGCTGGTCATCCCCG
>CAJWPW010000279.1 GCA_913045415.1 uncultured Fidelibacterota bacterium
TTAGGGTTAATCCGGCGAGAATTACTTTTTCAACAATAGAAAAATGGGCTAACGACATCAGTTATGGAGCGCTTCAATAAGCTTGGGTACAATTTCCAACACATCACCCACAACAGCATAATCTGCAATTTCAAAGATTGGTGCATCCGAATCTTTATTGATAGCGAGAATATTTTCGGATCCTTTCATGCCTACGACATGTTGGATTGCTCCTGAAATTCCCAATGCAAAATAGAGTTTGGGTGATACACTTTGTCCAGAACTTCCAACTTGGCGAAACGGTTCAACCCAACCGGAATCTACCACTGGTCGACTAGCAGATACTTCTGCTCCTAGCGCTTTTGCCAAGTCAAAAGCTATTTGAATATTTTCTTCCTTTTCAATACCGCGACCAATAGAGACTAACAATTCTGCAGATTCCAGGTCCACACCGCCAGCAGCTTCCTGGAAGGGTTCTTCAGCTTCACTTCGAACGATAGATGAATCAAGATTTACTTCAATAGAACGGGTCAAACAAGAACCTGTGACCATGGCTTCTTCACTGAACATTGCAGACTGAAAACTAAGGATCACTTGATCTGCAGAGGTTGTTACTAAGGCATTTAATTTTGCATTCAATACTTGTTTCACAATTCCATCATCCATGGAAATAATATCCGGAATAAAAGGAATGTCCAGTTTAGCACTTACACGGGGCATAAAATCCCGGGTTTGGTAAGAGTGGCCAGCAACAATGGTTTTGGGTGATTCAGATTTAATCACTTGGCTTACTACATCTGAGTATCCATCTGCGTTATAGGATGAGACAAGGTCATGATTTATCGTTATCACTTCTGTTATATCCACACCTGATAGTTCTCCAGCCATAGCATCTGCATTAACTCCAATGGCTAAGGCAGAAATAGAGCCACCCATTTTTTGAGCACCAGCAATAGCTTCCTTACTCATGCGGTGGAGAGAACCGCGATTATCTTCCAATACAACTAATATATCCATGATCTACAATACCTTTAATTCTGATTTTAATATTTCAATAATCCGGGTAACAGCAGAATCAGCATTACCTTCGATCATTTCAGTCTGTTTGGATGTCTGGGGAACAAACACTTTATCAATTGATTGTAATATTGCATCAGTTTGGTGATCGGAAGGTGAAACAACTTTAATCTCTTTTTTCTTCGCCCCCATGATGCCCCTTAAAGATGGATAGCGAGGTGTATTCAATCCGGATTGAATACTGATGGAAGCTGGTAAGGGTAATTTCACCCATTGGAACCATCCTGATTCCAATTCCCGTTTCACACGGATTGCGCTATCCTGTACATCTGTTTCCATGGCCAGAGTACCCGTGGACATTCCTAACATTTCACCAATCAAAACACCGGTCTGCCCCATGCCAGTGTCATCAGATTGGAGCCCCGTGAGAACCAGATCGAAATTTTCATTCATCAATATGGAAGAAATACTTTTTGCAATAGATAGTGGGTCGGTTTGAATTTGTCCATCTTCTTCTAAATGGATGCCCCGATCCGCTCCCTTTGCTAATCCTTCCCGGATGACTTTCTGAACTCGGGTTGGTCCCATACTTACAATCACAACTTCACCATCACCTGTTCTCTCTTTAATTAACAGTGCTTCTTCAATTGCAAAGTTGTCAGGTGGATTCATCACGAAGGACACCTGCTCTTCATCGATCCATTTGTGATTCTCTGAAATCGGTAAAGCAGTTTCAGATCCGGGGACTTGTTTAACTAATACAGCGATCTTCATTTATTTTGGTTAGAGGTAAATTAAAATAATTAGGTATATTTATGGGATGAATATAAAAGGTAGATAGGAGAGCCACCAACAATGATGAGTAATTTTTGGACATGGGTAGTTTTAAATGGTTTATTCATTTTTGGGAGCATTCTCTTCCTTTATTCCCTGTTCTTATTATGGGCTAAACGAAGTTATGAAAAAGGGAAAAAGAACAAATAGTTGGTTTTCGAAAAGTCTTTGAATCTTCCCGGCTGATGTTTTATCTTCCTAGGTGCGATCTTCTCATTTGATCGAGCAATATTCTCTCTAACTAAACAAAAAAGGAGAAGCAAAATGATGAAAATGTTCAAAATTTTTCTTCCACTCACTCTCTTGACGGGATTATTATTTTCCCAAAGTATTGAAGCAAACTGGCAACTTGGAGCCGCCATAGTAGAATACACCTATGTGGTTCGTGATTCTGCAAGCGCTGAAGATGCAACTGCCGTTTACGAAGTTTCCGGTTCCTGGCCTAGTTCTGCTGCTGCTGCTGCTGGCATGGGGTATACACATCCCTTAGTAGAATACGACGTCGGTGATACAATCACAGTCGCCTTAGTTCCACTCATTAATGAAACATTTTTGGCAATGTTTGGCGTAGCAATGAATGTTAATCTGAATGATGATAATACTTTCACAATCAATGATGGTAGTACCTATCCAACCACAGAAACACTAAATTGTTCAA
>CAJWPW010000280.1 GCA_913045415.1 uncultured Fidelibacterota bacterium
TCCAATATTTTTTAGGGATAAGATAAATGTCAGGACTTTTCTCAGGATGAACCATATTTTTTAAACGCGTTTTATAAACGCTATCTCCACCCTTTAACATATCCTCCTTTGTGATGACGGCATGTATACCCTCCAATTTGGATAAATTTGATTTTAAAATTTCTGTCGCCGCCTCCCGTTCCATCGGATCGATTGAATTATCATAATAGAAAAAATTGCCATAACGAGTGACCTTCTCCGGCCCAACCTGATTGTCAATTTTATTTTTTACAACGGTATAAAGAGAATCACGTTTCCATTGTGAAATCCGTCCTGAATCAATCCCTTGGGATTGCAAATATTCCGGTAAACTTAATGCACCGTGATCACTGGATAAAACATATAGCACTTTTCCAGAACCCACTTCCGATTCCAGTTTTTGAATAAAGGCACCCAAGTTCTTATCTAACCTGAGATGATTATCCAATTGTTCGTGAGAATGAGGACCAAATTCGTGACCGATTCCATCCGTTGCGGAAAGTCCCAAAAATAAAATATCGGGTATTTCATCTTTACCCATGTGATATTCATTTACTGCAGTTAAGCCAAGTTTTAATACAGTGTTATCTCCAAAAGGTATATAGGCGTAAGAACCAATAATCGCTTCCGCCCCCATTTCCTTAAAATCAATCGGGAATGTTGGACTATAACCTTTGGACATTGTCCAATCCGCTTCACCATAAAAATTATCAGCTCTCGTATTTGACGTATAAATATCTTCGCTGACAAGGCGTCGCCATGTAGAATCAACAAAAGATGCGATATTCAATTGTGAATTAAAATTCTGCACCCATCGGGGTAGGCTTGAGTGGTAATAAGTTGAAGATGTCCAACCACCGGCTCGATCATACCAAAGTGCTGCATCCGGGTTTTTCCCACCCAATAAAACGGACGCCCTGTCCTTCCCCGCCACAGATACTACTTTTGATTCTGGGTTGGCTTGTTTCATCCAATCGCCCAACGTAGTTGATTGAATTAACCGATAGGATCGACCAGTTGAACCATCTCTTAATACTTGAGAAAGCGTATCTTCAACGCAATACCACTCTCTTTTTAATTTCCGATCAAACCATTGATTTGCAATTACGCCGCCAGTCCCCGGGTATTGTCCGGATGAAAGCACAAAATGAGCGGGGCCAGTAGCTGTATAGCCATGCTCGTGGTGGGCCTGGCTGAATCGAACACCGTTATTTTTAAGCCATCGGTATCCACCCGTAAATAAATGATCATATTTTTCCAGCAATTCTGGCATTCCTTGATCCACAACGATAAATACCACCAGTTTGGGTTTATTATTGTTAATATTACAACCCATAAATAAAAATGCCGCTACAAGCGGCATTAAAAACCATTTTTTCATTTAACCCCCAAAAATCTTCTTTTTCCTACTTTAATCACACCTTTGAATCCTTTAGATATAACAAAATTCATCTCATCTACTTTTTTGCCATCTATTCGCACTGCGCCCTGCTGAATCATCCGTCTTGCATCTCCCTTACTTTTAGTCAATCCTTCTGATGTAATCAAATCAATAATAGATACATCAGCCTCAAGCGTCACTTCATCCATATCTTCCGGAGCATCTTTGTTAACGATAACACGGTCAAAGTGTTGCTCTGCCTCAATTGCTGCCGCATCACCATGGTAAAGTGCTACAATCGATCGTGCCAATTCACGCTTAATATCTCGTGGGTTTTGAGAAGAATCTTTTAATTGTTTTTTGATTCTCGTTAACGTTTTTGCATCAACATCTGCAGCCAGTACAAAATATTTTTCAATCATTCCGTCAGAAATAGACATGGATTTTCCATACATGTCCTCCGGCGAATCCGTCAATCCGATGTCATTTCCATAGGACTTTGACATTTTTTCTACACCATCTGTACCTTCCAAAAGAGGTAAGGTTATAATCGCTTGTGGCGCTTGATCATATTCCCGTTGTAGATCCCGACCAACCAAGAGATTGAATTTCTGATCTGTTCCTCCTAATTCGACATCCGCTTTTAGTTCGACTGAATCCATTCCTTGTGCCAATGGATACATAAATTCATGGATTGAGATAGGCGTTTCTGACCTGTACCGTTTTGTAAAATCATCCCGTTCCAGCATCCGTGCTACTGTATAATGACTTGAGAGGCGGATGACATCACTAAAACGCATCGCATTCAGCCAAGTGGAATTAAAAACAATTTTAAGTGTTTCTATATCAAGAATATGGCCAGCCTGTTCAATATAGGATTCGGCATTTGCTTTGGCTTCTTCTAAAGTGAGTTGAGGACGTGTTTTATTTCGACCTGAAGGATCACCGATCATAGCAGTAAAATCACCAATAACCAGAATTGCTTGATGGCCCAAATCTTGGAAATGCCTCAATTTTCTCAGGACGACTCCGTGTCCCACATGGAGATCCGGTCGACTGGGATCACAACCTAACTTCACAATTAAAG
>CAJWPW010000281.1 GCA_913045415.1 uncultured Fidelibacterota bacterium
GGAATAATCCAAAACCATATTTCATTGGAAGATAAAGAGAGACATTTTTCATTTTTTTCCCTTAATCAAATATCGTTGATTAATCAAAATGAAATTTCATTTGTAAGTATTTATTCGGACATCTCCTCAAGTTTATTGACCGAAATAAGCCAGTTTAAAAAAACAATATTTGTTTTAAACACAAATAATGAACACGGATATGCCGATCAAAGACGTTTTTTTGTTGAATGCATGAATAAAACAATCCAAAATCCCATTATCGTTAAAAGATCCTATGGTCATTGTTCTCAGGATGAATTGCTTCTTTATTCAGCAACAGACTTGGGTGGACTTCAGTTGGATGGATTCGGAGATGGTATATGGATTGACTCCAGCCATGACGCTGGTTATGTAAATGAAACCGCATTTGGAATTCTCCAGGCAAGCCGTTCCAGAATCTCAAAAACAGAATATATTTCTTGTCCATCCTGTGGAAGGACCTTGTTTGACCTTCAAGAAACGACGGCAAAGATTCGAGCTCGGACCGATCATTTGAAAGGGCTGAAGATTGGTATTATGGGCTGCATTGTTAATGGTCCCGGAGAAATGGCGGATGCTGATTATGGATATGTGGGGACGGGAGTCGGTAAGATATCTCTTTATAAAGGACAGGATGTGATCAAAAAAAATATCCCGGCAGAATCTGCTGTCGATGCCTTAATCCAACTGATTGATTTTCATGGAGATTGGATTGACCCTGCAGATGTTTAGCATTAGCCATATATCACCGAAAATCGTATTTTTGGCCTAGTTAAATCGTCCAAGATGCCTAAAAAGAGTCAACTATGAAAAAACTCATTCCATTTCTCCTCATAACAATTTTGTTCGCACAAACTGGTGAAGGTAAACTTTCGCCGGTGGTTACATATTGGAAAACCTTATCTGTTGATGAAAAAGAAACATTCCTATTCTCTTATTTAACCCAGGTGTATGAAACACATACTGAACTTCAAAACTCAGTTGGGTATGATGGTTTTACAGAATGGTATTACGAAAATCGCGCAGAATTGATCTATGGCGTTTTTGATAAATTGAAGGAAGTAACTATAGCAGAAATGGCAGAATGGATCGATGAATTTTATTCCCATGGAGAATACGCTAACCGGCCATTCTATGAAGCATTGGAATTTGCTTATCGCTTTGCCGATGCCTCAGGCGGTACTATGTGGCAAAAATACGAGAACCTTAAATTCGAAAAAATCAAACCCGGAAAAGATTAATGCCGTTTTATCAGCCAAAATTTATTAATGGTTGGCTGGATATATATAGAACAGGAGGATTCACAAAACTCATTAGAGAAAAAGGCTGGTCTGTACTCATTACATTCTTTCTATTCTATTTAATTCGTGATTCAATTCTTTATATCTTTATCCCCTTCCTAGTTTATTCCAATTTTAGCACTTGTTTCTGATTTGAACTCAAAAGTTCTCAGCAGTTCTATTCTTGGAATCGATGCCTATATTGTTGAGGTAGAATGTCATATAACAGGGTCTCGACTCCCAAAGTTTGTTACAGTCGGTTTACCAGAAGGAGCGGTAAAGGAAAGCAAAGAGCGTGTCTCAGCTGCGATCCAAAATAGCGGGTATAAACTTCCTGGAAAACATATTACGGTCAATCTTGCTCCAGCAGATATCCGAAAAGAAGGATCTGCCTTTGATTTGCCCATTGCAATTGGTCTTTTATCAGCGATTGGTGAGGTGAGTGAAGATTATATAAATAAGATCCTTTTGATGGGTGAATTGGCATTAGATGGTTCCATTCGTCCAATCCAGGGTGTCCTTCCCATAGCTATTTGTGCCAAGAAAAATGGAATTCCCGGAATCATCGTTCCTGAACAGAATGCAAAGGAAGCATCCGTGGTCGATGGCGTAAAGGTTGTAGGTGCTTCATCCCTAAATGAAGTGGTCAATATCTTGAATGGGGTGATTGAGAAAGAAGTCATAAAAACGGACGTGAAGTCACATTTCAAACAACATAGTAGTTATTCAAGGGATTTTTCAGATGTGAAAGGGCAGGAGCAGGTAAAACGGGCCTTGGAAGTGGCAGCAGCTGGCGGGCATAATGTGATTATGGTGGGTCCCCCCGGAAGCGGAAAAACTATGCTATCCAAACGAATTCCAACCATCCTACCAGACCTTACCCTTGATGAAGCACTTGAAACAACGAAAATTCACTCAGTGGCCGGTATTTTATTGAATAAGCTAGGGTTGGTCGGTATCCGCCCCTTTCGATCTCCACACCACACGATTTCGGACGCCGGCCTTATTGGTGGCGGTACTATTCCAAAACCGGGTGAGGTAAGTTTAGCGCATCATGGTGTTTTGTTTTTAGACGAATTACCGGAATTTAAAAAGCATGTTTTGGAAGTGATGCGACAGCCCTTGGAAGATAGTGTGGTGACAATTGCTC
>CAJWPW010000282.1 GCA_913045415.1 uncultured Fidelibacterota bacterium
CCAAAACTAACAATGGAGGTCTTAAATGGCTGAAACAGTAGCCTCTACAGGCGTATCAAAAGAAAAAGGATATTTGTATTATCTGGGTAAAGATGGGAACGTTTGGCGTTCACAGATGGCCCGTGCAGGGAAAGGCGGAGGGAATGCGGAAAAAGTTGCTGATGCAGGTGTGACTCGTGAATCAGGTTTTCTCTATTACATTGATAAGAACGGCGATGTTGCACGTTCAGAAATGGCAAGAGGCCGCAAATAGTCCTTTTTACCATATTAACTGAAAAAGGCTCTCTTTTACAGAGAGCCTTTTTTTTTATTAAACATTGTGTTAAGTTTGCTAAATTCCAATGGTTGATTGTGCCAATAATTCGAGGTAACATTCCTCCTTTAAAGAGAAAAATATTATGAAAAAGGTAATTATTTACATTCTTGCTATGCTAATCCTTGTCCCTATACAAGGTGAAGGGTTACAATTGTTTGGCGGTAAAAAAACTTCCGACAAAAATGAAAGTAAGGATAAACAAAAAGAAGCGGTTGTAGATAAGTCATCTACGAGAATCACTGGCAGAAAAAATATTGAATCAGTGATTCCGGTAAAACGAATTCCTGATGGTTGGGTCTTTCGTGATGAATTGTTGGCACCATGGGAATCAAATCTCCCAGCAGTTCTTTCAATTATTCCGGACACCACCGTTGAAGTAATATACCATGATGATAATCGCACAACCAAGGAAGGCTTTATCTTACCCATCAAACGGTCGTCTGTGGAATTTCAATACACGTCCCGCCTGACGCATGAGCAAATCCGGCTTGAGTTTGTAAATGTGGATTTTATCTATAGCACTACGAATAACAATGATTCTCACTTTATCCTAGAAGGGATCACCAAAAAAGTTAAATTGAAGGATACAGGCTTTCCGCAATTAACTTCCGGTGATATTATTAAGCACAAGGTATTGATGGAGTATGGAACTCCCCGTGAATTCGATGGTGTCTGGCATATTTATCAAGATAATAAATCCACATATAAGGTTCGTGAATTAGATGAACGGAATATCAAAGTGGAAATAATGAGCTTAAAGGTAAATGATAAACTTGAAAAAGCCATTGATGATACCTATTCAAAACAAGGTATAGAATACAAAAAACGCTTGATGGTACAGGGAATCGATATTTAATCCGTGTTAGAGATCAAATTTAAAAAAAGGCCTTTTAAAGGCCTTTTTTTATTACCAATTATTTTATGCTCGTTACTAAATGGTGGGGCATATTATCCTATAATTTCTTCCATTGAATTCTATGGAAATACCAAAACCATGGACTTTGTTATCGTGCGTGAAATCCAACATTCTTTGAATGTCCCTTTGGATAGTATTATTGCAGAGGCAGATAGAGACAGACTGGATAACCTAGGTATTTTCAGTGAAGTAAGTTGGAGGGTTGTCCCTTTGGAAGATGGCACCGGTATTCTATCATTTATCATTACTGAATCCATCCAAAAAACACCGCCAGGTGCTCTACCGGCCTATGATGAAAAAATGGGATGGTCTCTAACGGGTGGATGGATCATTCAAAATTTCCGTGGGAGAAATCAAACTTTACAGCTTGGTGGGAGTATTGGCGGGAATGATACTTACGGTATCAATTTTGCTGATCCATGGATGTTTGGGAATCATGTTTCCCTATCCTTAGGGATAGGAAGATCTCTTTTTCGCCACAATTTCTTAGATAGGGAATTGGATGTTGGCTCATTTCAAATGACTTTTGGACGATGGTTTGGAGAATCAATAAAATCATCACTAGGCTTTGAGTTAGAAGAAAAGTCCTTTTCCAATGATAATACAGTATCAGATTATTATTATTACTTTTCTCCTCAGGTATCTATTAATTATGACACCCGCAATGTTTATTGGAATCCCGGGAAAGGTGTATTGGTATCTCATTATTTTTATTTCATGAATGGGATTGAAACTCCTGAAACTTCCGATTATACTTTTTTGATTTGGCGTCAATCCTATTCCTTATTTTTTAAACTGAATCAATCTGAGAAAAAATTAGTTTTAGCCTTGAATGGGACGGTCAAGAGAAAATGGGGAAAAAAAGAGGAAGTTTGGCTTAATTATTTTGGCGATTCTTATACAGTTCGTGGTTGGGCTTTACCCAATCAGAAATTATATAATTCACGAGATGAATCTTTTCGTTTTGGCCATGAGTCTGCTTATGCCTCCGTAGAATTAAGAAAAGATATTATCCCCAAATATGCTACAAAATATGGCACTGAATTTGGATTAAGTCTCGTGGCTTTTTACGATGTTGGGATGATCGCTGAAGATTGGATTAATCTCCAAAATATGAAGCCCATGACTGGAACTGGATTTGGGATCAGGATTCCTTTTCCAATGGTAGATGCTATTAGAATCGATCTAGGTTGGGGTTATCGAGATGGAAA
>CAJWPW010000283.1 GCA_913045415.1 uncultured Fidelibacterota bacterium
AATTGACTTTTAATAAATCCATTTCTGAATGGATCCTCCAATTGGAGAAAGGTCCCCATATTTTGGATAGGATCGCTGCTGCAAAGGAATTAAGTACCAAAAAGGGTAGGCATATTGTAGAAAGTGCATTATTAAAAGCGGCAAAAAATGATCCCTTTTGGGGTGTAAGGAAGGAGGCGGTGAATGCTTTCGCGAAATTAAAATCCAAGAAATATGCTGATGATCTCATGGCACTATCGCAAAGGCAGGATAACCGAGTGCGTCGTGCCATTTGGAATGCAATGAAAAATTACAAGAATAATGAATCAGTTAGCGCGTTTTTGCAGGATGTAATATCTACCGATGAAAAATATTACAGCGTGGCTGATGCCTATAAGGCTCTGGTTGCTGTAGATACGGCTGCGGCACGCCAAAAAGTGGATGCTTTATTAGACACAGATTCCCATACAGATGTTATCAGAAAATCGGCCATCACCTATTTTGGAAGTGTTGTGACAGATAAGAATTATGACCGCTTAAAAGAATTGGTCGCTTATGGCGGCACTACATGGGATGCTCGACCGGAAGCAGTGAAACAATTGGAAAAATATGTAAAAACAAAACCGAAAACCGTGGACCTTTTCGTGGATATGCTCCAGGATAAAACGCGTGACGTTCGGCGAAATGCGGTTCGTGCGTTGAATAAACATGGGAAAAGAACCCACATTGGTGCTTTGGATGAATTGTTGGCACGAGACCCAATCGTCAGTCGGGATATACGGTCTGCAAAGAAAAATATTCTTTATCCGCCAAAAAAGCCTGCTAAAAAAGGGCCAGAAAAGGAATTGAAAGACGCAAACAAAAAACTGGATGATATCCGAAAATTAATTAAGTAATGGATAATCGGTGGTCTATTTGGCTCTGTCCAGATCCATCTGAGCAATCCAGTATTCAACAACTAGTTAATGAATGTTGTTACCGGTTTAAATCCTCTCCCTATGCTTCTCACATCACTTTATTTGGGAGGGTGGATGTAGACCCTGAAAACACTTTTTCTTTCTTAGCAGATTGTGTTCGTGGGCTAGATTCGATTTCTTTAAATATGCTTGGTGTCAAATCTGGGACCATTCCGTGGAAAGCTCTTTATCTACAAGTGGATAAAACTGAACCATTGGTCAGACTCCAAAAAGAAATTGACCAATATTTAAACGTCTATAGACACTATGAATTTGATCCCCATTTGAGCTTAGCTTATGGAAATCTTGAAATTAATGAATCTAAATTAGAAAAAATTAGTTTTCCTGAAACGATTACCTTTTCTTCCGTAGTTTTGATGGAAACCCCTGATGATATAAACGAGTGGAAATTAATATTTCAGGCTGACCTGATAGGAGGAATAGTCCTATGAAAAACCCGTATTTAGTCGTGATCGATGTTCAGGAGAAATTGTTTCCTGTCATCCATGAAAAAGAAATATTTTTAAAGAATATTCTGATCCTGATCAAAGGATTTCAATTATTCAAACTGCCCATCCTTTTAACCGAACAGGTTCCAGATAAACTTGGACCCACCATCGAACCAATAAAATCACTTTTAGGTGAAACAAAACCTATCACTAAATCCTCCTTCTCTTGCGCCGGTGATCCAGGGTATTCATGGCAGGCCGGGAGTCATACCAATTGTGATGGTGTCGTTCTTGCGGGGATCGAAACTCATGTATGTGTTTACCAGACGGAACGGGATTTAATACACCGAGGGGAACATGTTGAAATTGTGACTAATGCCGTAGCATCCAGGAATCTTAATAATCACCAGATTGCCTTAGATCGTATTCGGAACAATGGTGGATTCTTAACCACAGTCGAAATGCTCCTTTTTAGCCTTCAAGAGAAAGCTGAAGGAGAGACCTTTCGGGAATTGATTAAATTGGTGAAATAAACATTTAATTTGGAACAATATAATATTAATTATGTAAAATAAATAATGAGTAAACAGTACATCTCCATCATTTCAATAGCTCTTGTAGGCCTTATATGTATAACGCCGTTTTTATCCATAGAGCGGTGCGACATGCCTTGTTGTAAGATTGTTGGAGGTTCTTGCTGTGATGTGGAGAAATCAATAGAGTGCCCAATGGAGATGTCTGAGTGTAGGGTGAGTGCTTTTTTCCCTCTTATGGGTGCCCCACTGAATGAGACTGATGGCTCCTGTGACTTTGAAGAAATCAATTTGTGCCAGAACAACCAAATTATGAAACATTGGCATGACTCTTTTCCTTCATCTCTTAAGTTTGTTTACCAACACCCTCCGGAAATATTTATACCACTAATCTGTTAACCCAAATCTAGTTTCATTCGTGCTTTTTGAAAAGGTCAAAAAGCTATTATAACAAAAACTATGAAGAGGATTTGGTATGAAATTATTTCATAAATTAATTTATGTATTAACTTTAACTGC
>CAJWPW010000284.1 GCA_913045415.1 uncultured Fidelibacterota bacterium
AAAGTATAAAATGTCTTCCTTTCATACTCAAATTTACAAACATCAACCAGAATGATAAGTGGATTATTTAAACAGGAAAGAGAAAAGGGACACTACAAAAAGAGTTCACTGAGTATAACGTCCACCCCGCACCCTTATACCGATGAGAGACTCAGTAAACTTTTAGCTTTTTGAGTCTTTGTTTTCAGTGTTTGAATTCTGTGATTATAAAGCGGGATGGATTAGATAAATGTGAAATGAAAGAAGAATTGGAGAGGTGGGTTTAGGGATTGAGGATAATACTAACTAATGCAACTACATCAAGAATATTTACTTCTCCATCACTATTCAAATCACCAGTAGCTTGATATTCATTTTCTAAAATAAGGTTAACCTCGGAAATAACATCAAGTACATTGACTGCACCATCTCCATTTAAATCACCATTCAATGTGGTATCAAAATAATCATATGAATACTTAATTGCTCTGGCAGTAATCAAGTTTCCAGAATACGTCCATTCTGTAGTGCTACTTTGATTTATCTCAAAAATTAATTGTTGATTAGTAGCTGTGATAATTGTATTCCCATTTGGCAATCTAAAAGCACCAGATTGTGAACCCGAATAAAAATTTGATTGATGCATCCATAAATAACTTTCGGGACCAAATGGTCCTACTTCATCAATTATGTACGAGCCATCTGAATTTATTGGCGGACTGATTTCTAATACAGCAGAATTATTATTACTATGGTTGTTATTAAATAAAATGAAATTACCCTCTCCAGGATATCCTTCTGGTATCCAATTTACACCATGCTGTGAATTTAGTATTTGATCAGCGTTACCACCCCTATTATAGTTTTGAGGATTCCCCCATCTATATAATAGATCTCCACCTATCCCATAAATACCTCCTGTATGACCTGAAGCTTCCTGAATTGTTGTTGAATGATCAATAACATAGAATTCATTCATATGACGAGAAGATATAACAATTTGATTCAACAAAGAGTTAAAGGAAATTGAATTACAATGATTCCAATCTCTAATTCCTGCATCTTGGTCATTGTTCCCTCCTGCATTTGTACTACTATTTATATTTAAAAGTTGATGATTTTCTGAAATTTGTCCATAATTTTGTAAATTGGAATTAATATCTTGCACTAAATGATCCCAAAAATGCCACTCCCATACAAAAATTGCATCATTGGTTTCTAATGGTTGAATTTCAATAATCATATCTAAAGTCATTGTTCCATTTATATCTTGTATCCCAGATTCCACAGCGTCTTCTTGAGTTTTAGTTTCTGAACATATTGCAAGAATATTGCCATTTGGTAATACTGCTATATCATGATGAGGTATACATATACTATCTGGGATAATATAATCCCATATAATATCTCCTGACCAATCCATTTTTATAAATCTTCCACCCATCGGGCCTCCTTGTTCATCTTGATTACTTATTTTACATGGCACAAATAAAATGCTATCTGGAGAAAGATAAGCAATACTTGCAGGGCTTGTATTATGAAACCATGTGTTTAATATATTGTGCTCATTATCAATGAGATGAGTTTCATTTTGTTGACTCCCACCTCCACCTGCCTTACTTGTAATCAGAGTTAGACCATTATATACTTCAGATTGTGATATAGAAATACTTATTACTAAATAACTAATAATGAAGAGTGAATTGTGTCTATTCCTTTTCCTATGTGATTGCATTCTATTAGTTTAATCCTGAATGGGAATATTGGAATCAGGATCTATATTAAAATATTTAATTCGATAGTTTTCGGGTGACATATTTGTATGTTTTTTAAATAAAATAACAAATGAATCATCTGTGTTGAATCCCGATTCAATTGCAATCTTTGAAATAGAAAAGTGATCATCATTTATTTTTGTTAATAAACGTTTAGCTTCAACAATTTTATATTTAGAAATAAACTCAAAAAAGGTTGAATTCAATTTCTCACTTAAAACCTGATTAACATATTCGATAGGTATACCAGTTTCAATAGATAAGTCATTTAAACACAAGTTAGGCCTTAGATAAAGTGATTTTGTTTTTATAATGGAGTCTAATTTTTGATGATATTGATCCAATGCTTCATTAGATAAAATTAAATATTTTTCTTTATGTATTATTTTCATTGTGAGATATTTATTCTAATAATATATGGGCAGTAATGCATGTTTAAAATTACCTTCATTAATGCTTTTGCAATAAGAAATCAAATGTAACTCTTTGTAATGAGATAACACTATTATTACCGCTTTTATATTTGCAGGAATAACATCAACTATCATACCCTAACGAAATACCTAATAATATGCTGAACAAGGGAGTTCCTAAGGAAGTGCTACAGACACTACTTGGTCATCGTAGTATCAAGACTACTGAGATATATGCAAA
>CAJWPW010000285.1 GCA_913045415.1 uncultured Fidelibacterota bacterium
GGCCCAAAATGAGTTGCCCCGCATGACCCTTTACTCCTGCATCGGGGAATCCGGGAAGATCTTTATAAGAAAATGTAATTTTATTTTCAACATTTTCTGCAAATGGGCCCAATCCTGTTCCTAGAATGATACCAACCCTTGGATGTCTGCCCTCTGCTTTTGAACGGATGATTTCTAATGCTTTATTATTCTCCATCAATTAAACTCCAATCGGATGCCAAGTCGTTTTGGTTTCTTGGCATTTAAGAATATGGTAAGGACTTTGGTGCTTATCGTTGGACCAATCTTGGAGTGGAAACTGAATGACATGTTTCACATTTAGAGCTGCATTTATTTCAACCAATTTTTTATCATCGATATTATTACCACAGTAAATAATGGCATTCACATCCATGTGAGACGAAAAATGCTCAATTAATTCTGATCTGTAACCGGTTAAAATATTAATTACGCCACCAGGCACATCAGATGTATGTAGCACTTCAGCAAAAGAAATTGAACAAAGGGGACGCGATTCAGATGCCAAAATGACAATGGAATTCCCACCAGCAATTACGGGAGCAATAATGGAAACCAATCCCAGAAGCGAAGTATCATCTGGCGCAATGGCAGCAACTACGCCCGTTGCTTCCGGCAAAGTAAAATTAAAATAAGGAAGAGAAACAGGATTCACGCGGCTAAAAACTTGTTGAAATTTATCGGCCCAACCCGCATAGTAAATGAGTCGATCAATCGATTGATTGATTTCATTTTCCGCCTGTTTATTTGTCAAACCCTGTAAAGTTAATTCAGCCATAAACTGCTCTCTTCGCCCTTCTAACATTTCACCAACTCGATACAAAATTTGCGCGCGATTATAAGCGGTACGTGAAGACCATCCACTAGATGCACTTCTTGCTGAAACCATGGCATTGCGAAAATCCTTTCGTGAACCGCGACAAATATTTACCACAGTCGTTTCTTTTTTATCTGTCCATTTGATATATCGTCCGGATTCAGTTCGCGGAAATTTCCCACCAATGAAAAGTTTGTATGTTTTTTGAATATCTATTCTTTGACTCATTTTTTCTCCTACACCAAATTTACGTAGCCGGAAAGACCTTCGATGCCACCCTCACTGCCAACGCCACTTTCTTTATATCCACCAAAAGGAGATGCGGGATCAAACTTGTTAAAAGTATTTGCCCAAATAACACCTGCACGAATATCTTGAGTTACTTTAAAAATTTTGGATCCTTTATCTGTCCATACACCACCGGATAAACCATAAGGTGAATTATTTGCTTTGGTAATGACTTCTTCCACTGTTCGGAAAGTTTGGATTGCTAAAACAGGGCCAAATATTTCTTCCTGAACAATTTTATTGGATTGGCTCACATCTGTAAATATTGTGGGTGCAAACCAATATCCCTTTTTCGGGAGCGAGCATTCTGTTTGATAAATTGTTCCACCTTCATCTTTACCAAGTTTCACATACATTTTAATTTTATCTAATTGCATTTTGGAATTGATAGCACCGATGTCCGTATTTTTATCTAAAGGGTCGCCAACAATTAATGATTCCATCCGTTTTTGAAGTTTTGCAATTACTTCATCGGCTACACCTTCTTGTACGTATAAACGGGATCCGGCACAACACACATGACCTTGGTTAAAAAAGATTGCATTAATAATACCTTCTACTGCTTGATCGATGGCTGCATCTTCAAAAATTATATTGGCCGCTTTCCCGCCTAATTCTAGTGTGTATTTTTTCCCCGAGCCCGCCACAGATTTCATGATGTATTTTCCCACATCTGTACTTCCTGTGAATGCAATTTTATTTATATCGCCATGGTCCACCAAAAACTTTCCGGTTTCTCCTGCGCCATTAACAATATTCACTACGCCCGGTGGTAGATCTGCTTCCTGAATAATTTCTGCTAATTTCATGGCTGTAAGCGGTGTTGTTTCAGCAGGTTTTAATACAACGGTATTCCCGGTGGCCAACGCCGGTGCCAATTTCCAGGCAGCCATCAGTAATGGAAAATTCCAAGGGATAATTTGTCCCACAACACCCAAGGGTTCTGCCACCCTTCCCGGAAAAGCATATTCTAATTTATCCGCCCATCCTGCATGATAAAAAAAATGAGCTGCGGCTAAGGGTACATCTACATCACGAGACTCACGAATAGGTTTACCACCATCCATTGTTTCAATGACCGAAAATTCTCTCGCTCTTTCCTGCAGTAATCGAGCAATACGATAAATATATTTTCCTCGTTCTTTAGGATGCATTTTAGACCATGTTTTTTCATAGGCTTTTTGCGCAGAATCCACAGCCTTTTCAATATCTGCTTTGCCTGCTTCAGCAACTTCAGCTATTTTTTTCTCATTTGATGGATTTATAGTGTCAAAATATTT
>CAJWPW010000286.1 GCA_913045415.1 uncultured Fidelibacterota bacterium
GAAAACATTCCAAATAGGAAATAGAGAATCAAAATGAAATGGCCTAAATATTTATGGTTTACCACCGTTTGGATTGAAAAAGCTAAAACACACAATAGTGCATAATCGCTCCAATCCAAGAGGAGAAGTTGCTTGAGATAAAGATGAATTTCATAATCATAAAACCCGCGCCAGGTTTGAACTGCAATCCCAATCAACATAAGTACTGGTAGCATGATACCAGGAATTAAGATCAAGGTGATCAATTTTGAAACCATGGGAATCCAGTTCGGGATTGGCAGGGAATCCATGATCTGGTCTGCTTTCAATTCTCGTTCTCGCCAAACGATTTGCCCCGCATAAAACGTAATCAGAATTAACATGAATAATGCAAAAGACCCACTCAATACTTGTAAGACCATATGTGTTACAGGAAGTGTATCAACACCATACATATTGCCAATGGCTTGCTGGTTCATCAGCAGAAATCCTGCTGCTGTACCGGCGATGGCTATGAAATAGGGATCGCGGTATGCCCGTTTCATTTCGATAAAAATCTGGGTTTTAAACTGCAGCCAAAGTGTCGCTGAATTAAAAACGGGTAATGCATGAATAAATCCGCTACCGATTACTGGTTTGTCAGCAGTCTCAGTTTTTTCATCTTTTTTGCGTTTGGATTTTCCCGGCTCGGAATGTTTGAAATCAAATTTCCACAAACCGATGCCCATGAACACACCACCGGCTCCGAGCCAAATTAGCCTGTTGAATAAAAGCCACTTGCTTACAGGGATAAAATTTGAATTCTGTTCCACAGGCGTCCAGTATCTAACAGCTAAACCGACAGCTTCTCCACCAAAAGGATCCATTAAAGCTGCAATCCAGCGTGTTTCTATATCGGATACCAAATTTCCAGCTGTGAGATATCCAAACAGAAGAACAACCGATGCCAGATAAGTCGGTAGCATTCGACGAGTGAGAACAGCCAACATAAAAAGTAAAGCACCCACCATAAAAATATTGGGAATGACCAATATCATAAATGGATGGAGATACGCGTATAAACTAAACGGACCTATGGCATCCTGATCCAAATAGGGCATTAGAAATCCAAAAAGCATTCCCAATGAAAATCCAGCTTGAATAAATATACTTACAACAAATGCACCGGTAAATCTGCCAATATAATAATCGAATGGTTTTATGGGTTTTGTAAAAAATAATGGATGAGTATTGAATTCGAAATCGCGATACCCTGCATTCCCAAACATTGCTGCAAAAATCAATACACCAATAATGCAGAAAATATTTTGAAGCATTGCGATGACCAAGGGTGCATTCAAATTATTGTTGGCATTTCCTACAATAATTCGGGCACCGGTAAAGGCTCCGCCTAAAATATTTACAATCAAAAATGCCAATCCAAAAAAGACGACAAAATAAACCAGAACGGATGTTTTTTTAAATCCTAATTTGAGTTCAAAATTTAAAATATATTTCCACATACTATTCAGATCCACTAATTGATAGACCATTGATTGTAGCAAAATACAAATCTTCAATCTCCGGACTTACAGACTCAAACCCATTTTGCATAGGTGATTCACTAAATATTCTAACCTGGACTTTCCCCAGATAAAGGCGAGAAGAAATCACATCATTTTCTTTTTCAATTTCCACTAATTCTGATTTTTCAATAAGACCTTTCCATACTTTTTGGTCTAGTTTTTTAATCAATTGGATTGGCTCTCCAACCAAATGGACTTCCCCATTTAGGATAATGGCCATATTATTACAAAGATCACTTACATCATCTACAATATGTGTAGATAAGATCACAATCACATTTTCGCCAATCTCGCTCAAAAGGTTATGAAACCGGTTTCGCTCCATAGGATCCAGCCCTGCAGTTGGCTCATCCACAATGATCAATTTTGGATCACCAATGAGTGCCTGAGCTATACCGAAACGCTGTTTCATTCCACCAGAGTAGGTCCCTAACTTTTGATCTTTGGCTTCCCAAAGATTAGTTTGATGGAGTAATGATTCCACCACAGCTTTCCGTTGTTTCGAATCTGTGATTCCCTTCATAACAGCCAAATGGTCCAGAAGATCATTTGCCGATATTTTAGGGTATACACCAAATTCCTGGGGTAAATAACCTAGAATTTCTCGCAATGATTGTTTGTCTTTTGATACATCAATATCACCAACTGTGATGGTTCCTTCATCGCTATCTTGCAAAGCAGCAATGGTTCTCATAAGTGTGGATTTACCTGCACCATTAGGGCCCAGAAGCCCGAACATTCCGTTACCAATTTTTAAACTGACATTTTTTAACGCTTCAACGCCATTTGGGTAAGTTTTTGAGATATTTTGGATAGTTAATTCCATTTTTTTCCTTTGTAATAATTT
>CAJWPW010000287.1 GCA_913045415.1 uncultured Fidelibacterota bacterium
AGATATTCGCCAATTTGATTCATTAATGGGAACTCAGTTGACTTTAGCTTTGGTTTTATCTGTTTGGGCATGCGATTCAGCTGCTTTCATTTTTGGAACTAAATTTGGCGATACAAAGATATTCCCTCGGGTCAGTCCAAATAAATCTTGGGCAGGGTCAATTGCAGGATTGATTGCATCATTAAGCGTGTTTCAACTCTTTTACTATCAGGGTTGGCTGGGTGATTATTTTTCCATGAAAGATGCAATTGTATTTGGTATTATCACTGGTGTTTTTGGACAAATAGGGGACTTTGCAGAATCGCTTTTGAAGCGAGATGCGGATGTAAAAGATAGTGGCACTCTTCTTCAAGGGCATGGCGGCGTTTTAGATCGTTTTGACTCCTTGATATTCGCAACACCGCTTACTTATCTTTACATCCATTTTTTAATGCATTTATAATCTTTATATAACTCCCATATGGAACTCAGATCAATCTTGGCTACGGATTGTGGTTCTACCACAACCAAGGCCATCCTTATACAAAAAATTAATGGAGAATACCGTTTAAGTTACCGTGGTGAAGCACCTACAACTGTAGAAGCTCCATTTGAAGATGTGACTCGCGGTGTATTGAATGCTGTGATGGAAGTGGAAGAACTAGCCAACCGCAAGATCTTAAATGGGGATGAAATAATGACGCCCCAAAATGGAGAAGAAGGCGTGGATATATATATATCCACCAGTTCAGCCGGCGGCGGACTTCAAATGATGGTAGCAGGTGTTGTTAAATCCATGTCTGGTGAAAGTGCCGAACGTGCTGCGTTGGGGGCAGGTTCAATTGTCATGGATGTTATGGCTTCCAATGACGGGCGTCTCCCTCATGAAAAAATCAAAAGAATTCGTGATCTCCGACCTGATATGATTCTTTTATCTGGTGGGATTGATGGTGGAACGGTTTCCCATGTGGTTGAATTAGCTGAAATCCTCCATGCTGCAAATCCTAAACCACGGTTGGGACAAAATTATAAATTGCCGGTGATTTATGCCGGTAATAATAAGGCCCAAGATCAGATTCGAGATACACTGGGAGAAATGGTAGATCTGGATATTACAGAAAATATTCGCCCTGTTCTTGAGAGAGAAAACCTGGAGCCTTCAAGAGATAAGATACATGATCTTTTCATGGAACATGTCATGCAACAGGCTCCTGGATATAAAAAACTCATGTCCTGGACAGATGCACCGATTATGCCAACACCGGGCGCTGTTGGATCATTAATAGAGATGATTGCTGAAAAGGAAAAAATCACTGTTGTTGGCGTGGATATTGGTGGGGCTACAACAGATATATTTTCTGTGTTTCAAGGAAAATTCAATAGAACTGTTAGTGCAAACCTGGGAATGAGTTATTCCATTTGCAATGTATTGGCAGAGTCTGGATTGGATAATGTCCTACGCTGGGTTCCATTTGATATTGATCGAAAAGAATTAACTAACCGGATCGGTAATAAAATGATTCGCCCTACAACTGTGCCCCAGTCTCTCGAAGAATTATTTATTGAACAAGCCATTGCTCGAGAAGCATTACGCCTCTCGTTTAAACAGCATAAGGAATTTGCCACGAGTTTAAAAGGGGTGCAAAAAGAACGAACTATTTCTGATGCATTTGATCAATCCAGTTCGGGTGAATCCCTTGTAAATATGATGGAATTGGATCTACTTGTCGGCTCTGGGGGTGTTTTGAGCCATGCACCACGCCGTGAACAGTGTGCAAGAATGCTTATTGACTCATTTATGCCCGAGGGGATTACTCAATTGGCTGTTGATTCAATTTTTATGATGCCACAATTAGGAGTACTTGCCAATATTGAAAAGGAAGAATTAGCCGCTGATGCGCGAACTGCTGCGCTTGAAGTTTTTCATAAAGATTGTCTTATTCATCTTGGAACTTGTATTGCGCCAATTGGAAATGCAAAAAATGGAGCATTAGTTCTTACAGCAGAGTTCACTTTTCCTGACGGGAAAAAAATTCATCATGAATTAAAAAAAGATGAACTTTTTCGAATAGAAGCGCCTTATGAACCAATATTTGCCGTATTAAAACCCAATAAAAAAATGGATATAGGTTCCGGAAAAGGAGAATCGATTGAAACAACTGTATATGGAGGTGTTGTCGGATTGATTTTGGATGGTCGCTCTAGGCCAATCTCAATTCCTACGGTTTCTGTCGATAGATTGGCTGCTCTCAAGAATTGGTCTGAAGCAGTTAATGAATACCCTAAGAATAGATAAGATTTCGAATAGGATGGGTAAACAAATAGAAAAAGATTTAGAACAATTAAGAGAAGACAGTAAAAGGTTACATAAAAATATGAAAAAATTATTGTAAACAATTAAATTGCACACGC
>CAJWPW010000288.1 GCA_913045415.1 uncultured Fidelibacterota bacterium
CTGCTAAAATATCATCTGGTAAATATCCCGGTTTTTGAATAAGGCGTCCACTAGGAATATAATATTTTGCTGTAGTGATCTTTAATGCACGATTTTTATCAATATTAAAAACAGTTTGGACCAATCCTTTACCAAAAGTGGACCTACCCACAACCACAGCACGATCAAGATCCTGAAGAGTTCCTGCAACAATTTCACTGGCTGATGCACTTCCTTGATTCACTAGTACAGTAATATTCAAATCACTTGGTACAAGTGGATCAGTTTTACTTTCATATTTCCGTTTCGATTTTTGGGTCTTCCCCTCTGTCCAAACAAGCTTCTCACCTTTGTCAATGAATAGATCAAGAATATTCACAGCCGCATTCAATAAACCGCCTGGATTATCTCTAAGATCCAATACCAATCCAGTCATATTATTTTCCAGTAATTCCTGCAATGCTTTTTTCATTTCCTTATCCGAATTTCGAGAAAATCGTGTTAATCGTATGTAACCTGTCTGGTTATCTAACATACCGGAATAGGAAATATCTTTAATCTTAATATCTTCCCGAGTTAATGCAAATTCAATCAGATCTGCTTCTCTAAATCGTTGCACACTCAAAACCACCTGGGATCCTTTTTTTCCACGAATCAGTTTTGCTGCATCATCCATAGAAAGACCTTCTGTGTCCTGGTCGTCAATTTTTATAATCTTGTCTCCACTAATAATTCCTGCACGTTTAGCAGGTGAATTTTCCATGGGTGAAATAACGGTTAATATCTTTTCTCTACGACCAATTTGAATCCCGACACCACCATATTTCCCCTTGGTGAGCATTTCAATACCACTTCTCTCTTCATTCTCCATATAAACTGTGTAAGGGTCAAGATCAAGGAGCATATTGTTGATGCTCATTTTCGTAAATGCGTCCAGATCAATATCATCTACGTAGTTTGTGACCAAATGACGATACACATCATTGATCAAGGATTGATTTTTGCGGACTTGTTTGTAAATATCTTTTTTATCAGCACCCAAAAAAGCCAAGGAGACTGACAACAGGACTAAAATTTTAATATTTCTTTTTCTTTTTATCATTTTTCTTGTATTTTTTTTATCTCAAGCCAAATTATTTGATGAATTTCTTCCGGTGTATTTTCACCATCTAAAACAATGAATCGATCAGAGTAAATATGTGCCAATTTAAGATATTGTTCCCGAACTTTTTCCTGAAATATTTTTCCGGCACCTTCGATTCTATCAGGATGATTTGAATTTCGACGTTTATGTCCTTCATTTGCAGTTACATCTATAAAAAAGGTAATATCAGGATCAAGTTCAAAAGTGGCAAAATCATTCAGTTGCACCAAATAGTTAATGTCCAATCCCCTACCCCCACCTTGGTAAGCCAAAGTTGAATCCTTAAATCGATCTGCAATTACAATTAATCCAGAGTCTAGACTCGGAATAATAACATCATGGGTAAGTTGTGCACGGCTTGCCGTCATTAGAAGCGCTTCAGTTCTCTCGGCCATATTTTCATTACGATTTTTTAAAAGAACTTCCCTGATTTCTTCGGAGATGCGTGTACCACCGGGCTCTCGAACCAATAACGAATCAATTCCATCCGACTCAAAGCGATTCATAAGCATCTTTACTTGTGTGGATTTACCACAGCCATCAATACCTTCGAAAGATATAAATAATGAATTATTTGAAATAGACATTTGGGTCATCTTTTCCTACGAGAATAACACATTCTCCTTTTGGTGGATGTTTGGTAAAATACGTCAACAAATCAGAAAGTGTTCCCCGTTTTATTTCTTCGTATAATTTTGTTAATTCTCGAGCAACTACTGCTGGACGGTCACCTAGTCCTTCCAGTAAATGTTTCAAGGTTCGTTGAATCCTCTTGGGAGATTCATAATAGATCAACGTGGATTGTTCATTCTCGACACGTGCAATCCGTGCTTTACGTCCCTTTTTAGGAGGTAGGAAACCTTCAAAAAGAAATCGATCAGTTGGGAGGCCCGAAGATACTAATGCAGCCAAGGATGCAGAAGCTCCAGGAATAGCTTCAATTGTAATATCATGCAGCAATGCTTCCCTGATAAGTTTATATGCTGGGTCTGAAATACCAGGAGTTCCAGCATCTGTGATTACAGCCAAATCTTTTCCACTATTTAAATGATTGATTATTTTTGGAATCCGGGTAAAACGATTATGCTCAAAATAGCTAATGAGTGGCGTAGAAATTTCATAATGAGATAAAAGTTTTCGTGAATGCCGTGTATCTTCTGCTGCTATCATGGGTACCTTTTTTAAGGTCTCTACAGCTCTATATGTCATATCACCCAAATTACCAATAGGAGTGGAAACAATGAATAGTTTGCCTTTTGTTT
>CAJWPW010000289.1 GCA_913045415.1 uncultured Fidelibacterota bacterium
AGGATTCCAATGGGCATTACAGAGCCTATTCCAGTAATAGAGTTCAAGGGACTACATTTGCCGTTAAAAAAGAAATTTTCCAAAATACCGGCGGGTTTGGGGAATGGACTGAGACTGTCTCAAGCGGAGTGGATTCAGATATCTGGTGGAAATTGTATCACTATTTTCAGAAGAATCCGAAATTAAAAGCCTGCTATACTTCTCAGTTCCAAACCGTGGATAGCTGTAGCAAGCGCTGGAAACCTCATATCAAGCAAATTTTTCGCCACAGGGCAGTAAGAAAAGAATTTAATAAAATTCATGGCTGTCCGGATTATCGCAGTCCAAAACATAATCCTGCCCGGAATAAATCCAATTGGTTAAAAGACTTGACGTGATTACTCTGTTTAATAAAATTCCTTTTCGCAGCCGGATTGCCTTGCAGATGTTTATTTCATTTCTGCTTCTGTTTACATTATTCAGATTGGTATTTTTCTTTCTCAATTTTGCTGAGATGAACACCCTTTCCCTGAATTATCTTTCAAATTCTTTTTTAATTGGGTTCAGGTTTGATGCACGGCTAACTGTCCTGATTCTTTTGCCATTTTTATTATTTTCCTGGGTACTGTCTGTTAATGGAAAATGGTTTCATAAATTCTGGGGATATTACTGGTCAACAATATTCACTGTCATTCTTTGTTTATATGTGGCTGACCTGGGCTACTATTCCTATATAAATACCCGTCTGGATGCTTCCATTATAGGGTTAGCACAAAACTTTCTAATTTCAACTGCAATGGTTTGGGAAAGCTACCCCGTGATTCCAATTATCCTTTTGATGGTTGGATTGATCTGGGCCTTTGCAAAACTGGTTCAACAAATTCATTCCCTAAAAGAGAGAATCCCAAGTGAAAAAAAGAAATCTATTCTAATCTATTCAATTACTTTATTCATTTTTCTGGGAATTGGCTATGGTAAATGGTCCCGTTACCCCTTCCGCTGGAGCGATGCTTTTTACAGCACCAATCATTCAGCCAATCAACTGGCTATAAATCCGGTATTATATTTTCTGAATACCTGGTCACGTGTGAATGAATCTTATGATCTTGACGGAGTGAGAGAATACTACCCTCTCATCTCTGAATTTCTTGGAGTTGATAATCCAAATCTTGCGGAATTGAATTTCTCCCGTCAATTTAATCCTCCTGTGCAAAACAAAAAAGAACCCAATATTGTCATAATCATTTTGGAGACTTTCCCAGCCTTTAAATGTGGGATTCTTGGAAATCCATTAAATCCAACCCCCAATTTTGATGCGTTGGCAAATGAATCTATACTATTTTCCCGTTTTTATGTCCCCAAATTAAGTACTGCTGCTGCTATATTTTCTACGCTTACAGGATTACCTGATATGGCAATCATAAACAAAAGTTCAACTCGTGATCCATTTGCAATTCATCAGGACCTTTTTATTAATCAACTACCAAATTATCAAAAACACTTCTTCATTGGTGGAAGCGCTAACTGGGGTGATCTTAATGGATTTTTAAAGAATAATATAAATGATATTACTATCCATGAGGAGGGTAGCTATACAATGCCAGAAACCAACGCTTGGGGTATCTCAGATTATCATCTTCTTCAGGAAACAGATAGAATTTTGGCTAAGGAATCAGAACCATTTATAGCTATTGTATTAACTGCAGGACATCATCGTCCTTATACTATACCTGAAAACATCTCTGATTTTGAAAAATCAGGATTTACTATGAAACATAGAGATTTCGGTTTTGGTGAGGATGATTATTATGCCTTTAAATTCATGGATTTTGCCTTAGGGGAGTTTATAGTTGAAGCAAAAAAAAGGGATTACTTTGATAATACTTTATTTGTAGTATTAGGTGATCATGGTAGTCACGGCAACCATCTTAATTTGACTCATGGTGATTTAACATTACACAGTTATCATGTCCCCATGATTATGTATGGCCCAGGATTAGATATAAAGTCTTCGGTTTATGATGGAATAGTCAGTCAGATAGATATTTTCCCTTCTCTCTTATCTCTATTAAATATCCCTCATAAAAATAGTTCACTAGGACGAAATTTATTTGCAAATCACGAAACAGAAGAACTTGCCTTTCTATTTAGTGCTTCTAGTCAAAGATATGGATTGATTACAAATTCACAATATCTCATCCATTCTTCCGCGTACAATTATAAAGTGTTTAATCCATTTGATTTTTCACTCACACCTAAAGAATTAGAAATCAAGTCACAAGATGAAAAAATGGCTGAAATATCTAATGGATTTTATGAATCAGCTAGATATTTAAGATATAAAAACTATATAAGTAAACATGCAAAAAACTAAGATAGGTATAGTAACAGCGTGGGGTGAATGTG
>CAJWPW010000290.1 GCA_913045415.1 uncultured Fidelibacterota bacterium
TTTAGCAATATTAACCGTCAGAGCATCCGGTCATGAGAAAAGCAATGTTTGAACACGAGATAAAGATCTTAAAGGATACGTTCGCCCGTCTTCTTCGTCGTAACGCTCACACTAATCTTGTAAAACTCATCCGCAAGACTCACCCGGCTGACCTTGCTATAGTATTTCGATACTTCAGCGATGAAGAGCAGGCACAGGTTTTTAGCATCATGGTGGAAGATGGGCAAGCGATGGAATTCCTGGTGGAACTGGATGATACACTGATTGCCAATCTCCTGGAAAATGAATCTCCGGAGCGCATTGCCACAGTCATTCAAGAATCATCTGCTAATGATCAAAGCTATATTCTTGGTACACTGGAAGATGAGCAAGCTCAATCCGTTATTGAATTATTAAAAACAGAAGAGCAGGAAGAGATCGAAGAACTCATGGGTTATCCGGAAGATTCCGCCGGCGCCATGATGACCACAAATGTATTTACCCTTTACCAGAATACAATTTGCAGGGATGCATTAAAATCACTTCAGGATCAGTCCGAGGCGGAAATGGTCTTTTATCTATATATCACAGATGATGATGACCGGCTTGTGGGTGTTGCGTCCCTCCGAGCCCTGGCAACTACACCGGCAGACACCATATTAAAAGATATCATGGTTAAGCGAGTCCATACAGTACGCCCTGAAACAGATCAGGAAGAGGTGGCCCAGATCGTGGCACAATATAATTATCTTGCAGTTCCCGTGTTGGATGCAGATGATCATCTTCTTGGGATTGTGACCGTGGATGACGTGGTGGATGTGATCCGTGAAGAAGCTACAGAAGATTTTCTCCAAATGGCTGGTGCAGGAAAAGATCGTGAAATCCTGCTAAAATCCAGTTGGGAAAATGCCCGTGCTCGATTACCCTGGCTTTTTGCAAGCTGGATCGGTGGTATTTTCGCAGCAAGCATTATTGGCACATTTGAACATATGCTGGAAAGCATGATTGCTTTAGCAGCTTTTATCCCCGTCATCATTGGAATGGGTGGAAACATTGGAACACAATCTTCTACAATTATTGTCCGCGGGATTGCAACCGGACGGATTGAAATTGGCAGTGAATTAAAAGTGCTGTTGAAGGAAGTTCGTGTTGGAATAATCTTGGGGGCACTCTATGGTTTATTACTTGGGGTGTTTGCAAAATTCAGATTTATTGATGCAGATCCTATGTTGGGTGTCGTGGTAGGATTGAGTATTGGTTGTTCCATGCTGATTGCGGTTGCGGTTGGAACGTTTATTCCCATGTTTTTACGCAAGGTGGACATCGATCCTGCTATTGCTACGGGACCATTTGTCACAACCAGTATTGATATTCTTGGTGTCCTTTTTTATTTTGTGATTGCCGAATATTTCCTGTCAATTTGACCCATGTCTTTCCTGCTCATGTTAAGTACCGGGATTTACCTGGCTTTTATCTTATTTATTATAGCGGGACTTTTTCGCCATAACGAACAATCCATAATAAGCACAGATCAAACTCCAGTTGTATCTGTGGTTATTGCAGCTCGAAATGAAGAAAAGAACCTCCCTGATTTGATCCAGGATCTGGTGAACCAGGAATATCCATTGGATAGACTGGAAGTCATCATTGTTGATGACAGATCCACTGATTTTACGGCCAAGATCTTAAGAGAAGCTGCCGAGAATTATGCCATTATAAAATATATCCGTGTTGAAACACTGCCTACGGGAATGACACCAAAAAAACATGCTTTAACTCTGGGAATTGAAATGGCGAAAGGTGATGTAATCCTTTCAACGGATGCAGATTGCCGTGTAGGAAAATTCTGGGTATCCAGTATGGCCTATAGCGTGGTTCAACAAGATAGCATTTCAATTGGTTATTCAAAAGTAGTCGGTGAATCATTTTTTGAACGAATTCAAATGTTAGATTTTCTTGGCATTATCACTGCCAATTCCGGTGCCGGCGGTTGGGGCCATTTCTGGTCAGGAACTGGACAGAATTTGGCCTATAAAAAATCAGATTTTGAAGCCATTGGTGGATTTGAACCGGTGAAAGACAAAATTTCCGGCGATGACATGTATCTTGTTCAATCCATTTCAAAATTAAAGAGCGGTATGATTAATATTGATGCTAATTCATTCGTAACAACTGCTGCGTTGCCAACCTTTCCAGACTTCATAAATCAGCGGATACGATGGTCTTCAAATTCAAAGGATAATGCTCTGCAAAATCATCTATTTTTTGTTTTTCTAAGTTCTGCGTTCTTGTGCAATTCAACTCTTCTTCTATCTTTTCTGTTTGGGTATTCATGGCTTTTTGCATTTTCATTAAAATTCATTTTGGAAGGAAGTGCGGTCTTTTTAGGCGG
>CAJWPW010000291.1 GCA_913045415.1 uncultured Fidelibacterota bacterium
GGGATGATGTGTAGATTTGGATAAGAAGTGACATGAAGACAATTATTAAAAATATATTAGTTGTACTTGGTGGATGCCTCTTTGGCTCGGCTGTCAATATGGGATTAATCATTGCTGGACAATTGTAATTATTTAAAACGTAATTATGTAATTCGATATGGACCTTTATTTAATTACGCTTTAAATAATCACGTTCTATCATCATGATTCGTCTTGAAAACTTATCCAAATCTTTCCCTGATGGAGATCTGTTTAATAATGTAAATGTATCTATCAAACGGGGGATGCGTATCGGCCTTGTTGGGCCGAATGGATCCGGAAAAACTACATTGCTCCGTATAATGTTGGGGAAAGATTCGCCCGATTCTGGAAATGTACACGTCGATAAATCCACCACAATCGGATATCTTGCACAGGATATTGTGGCCGGTACTGGCCGATCCATATTAGAAGAAGTGTTGGTTGCCTATCCGGAAGTCCGTGAGTTGGAAGGAAAGATGCTTGCTTTATCCGAAGCTATTTCCAAAGACCATAACAATATGGATTTGGTGAATAAATTGGGCGATGCACAGCATCGGTTTGAAGCTTTGGGTGGTTGGAATCTTGAAGATAAGGCAAAAAAGATTTTAAGTGGACTTGGGTTTGCCGATGAAAAATTTACTGAACCTATGGATGTCTTTAGTGGTGGTTGGCGAATGCGCGTAGCTTTGGCATCCATTCTCATACAGCAACCGGATATTCTTTTTCTTGATGAGCCTACAAACCATTTAGATTTGGAAGCAACCATCTGGTTGGAATCTTTTTTAGCAAATTGGAAAGGCGGGATGGTTATGATTAGCCATGACCGGGCATTTTTAGATCGATCCATAAATAATATCCTTGAAATTGATCTTAAAAAAATTACGCTGTACCATGGCAACTATACAAAATATACTGAAGAAAAAGCATTACGTATTGAACAGCATAGGAATGCCTTTCGGAATCAGCAAAAACAAATTAAAGATACGGAACGGTTTATAGAACGGTTTCGATCAAAAAATACCAAAGCAACCCAAGTTCAAAGTCGGGTAAAAATGCTGGATAAATTGGAAAAGATTGAAGCGCCCACAAAACAAAACCATTCCATGAATTTGAGATTGCCCCAGCCGAGCCGATCGTTGTTGAATGTGGCATCTTGCAGGAATGTGACTAAGCACTATGGCGATATTGAAGTTTTTAACAATTTAGATATGGTGGTAGAACGAGGGCAAAAAATTGGACTAGTTGGCCATAATGGCGCCGGTAAATCAACTTTATTGAAAATGCTGGCAGGTGTGGAATCTGTAACATCCGGCGCTGTCCGAATAGGCTCCAGCGTGGTTAGTGCTTACTATGCCCAGCATCAATTGGAAATATTAAATCCCAATGAAACAGTTTTTGAATCAATCCAAAAAGTAAGCCAAGGGTGGAGTGAAACGGAAATGAGAACTTACCTAGGCAGTTTCATGTTTTCCGGAGATGAGATAGAAAAATATGTAAAAGTGCTTTCTGGTGGTGAAAAAGCACGAGTGGCCTTGGCAAGAATGTTGGTTCAGCCATCTCATTTACTCTTGTTAGATGAGCCTACAAACCATTTGGATATGATGACTCGAAATGTTGTAGAACGTGCGTTAGTCCAATTCTCCGGCTCCATTGTTTGTATTTCACATGATCGTCACTTTTTAAATAATGTAACCAATCTTACTTGCGAAGTTGGGAATGGTGGCATCCGATTATTTGAAGGGAATTACGAATATTACGAGTGGAAAAAACAGGATGAAAAACAAAGTAAATCTGAAAGATCAAAAGTTAAGGTTGAACCAAAAGGAAAATCCGATTATAAAGAACGGAAAAAGGTTAGGAATCGTTTAACTTGGATTGAAAAACGATTTACAACTATTGATAAGGAGATTAAAATAGAACGAGCATTAACTAAAAACCCTGATCATGTTGATGATTATGAAATGCTTGAACGAACACTAAAAAATATGAATACATTAGAACAAGAATATTTGGATTTGATGGAAGAGCAGGAGCTTCTTCATTCTAATCATTTGCTTACTTCGTTATAAATTGATTATCCAACTATAACTGTAATAACCTATGAAGACTTCAAAGATTTATATAAAAACTTTGATTTCTATAATTTTAACCTACAGAATTCGGAATATTCATTTGATGAGATAGAATGTTTTGGTTATGTAAACCTTAAAAATAAAAATTCAAGATTCAGAATCAGCCAATTATTAGACAATATAAAGTTTACGGTTACAGCAAAAAATGGTAGTAATGGGTGGAAAATATTGTTCTTTCTATTAGACATTAATTAAAGGTGTCTAACCCCCGCCC
>CAJWPW010000292.1 GCA_913045415.1 uncultured Fidelibacterota bacterium
GAATTGAAAAAAGAAGCGAACCATTATTCTTCGTGGCAATTAACAGACCGGCAAATTTGCGATCTTGAATTATTGCTGAATGGCGGATTTTCACCCTTAACTGGTTTCATGGGTAAAACGGATTATAAATCTGTTTTAAAAGACATGAGATTAGAAGACGGATCGCTATGGCCAATGCCAATCACTTTAGATGTTACTGAAGATTTTGCAGGTACAATCAAGAACGCAGAAAAAATCACGCTTCGTGATCAAGAAGGATTTGCATTAGCTGTTTTAACAATATCCGATATATGGCAACCTGATTTGGAAGCAGAAGCTTCTGCAGTCTATGGAACAACAGATATGACCCATCCAGCAGTCAATTATTTATTGAATATTGGGAATAAAGTATATGTGGGTGGATCGCTTGAAGGTATTTCGCTTCCTCACCACTATGATTACCATGATGATCGCCACACTCCTGAAGAATTACAATCTCTTTTCTCAGAAAAAGGCTGGGATAAAATCGTTGCATTCCAAACAAGAAATCCTCTTCATCGTGCGCATGTGGAAATGACAATGAGAGCATCGGAAGATTTAAATGCGAATCTATTGATTCACCCTGTAGTTGGTATGACAAAACCCGGTGATGTAGATCACTATACACGGGTTCGTTGTTATCAGCATGTTATGAAGAAATACCCAGAAAATTCAGCCATGATGAGTTTATTACCACTGGCCATGAGAATGGGGGGACCACGAGAAGCATTATGGCATGCGTTGATCCGAAAAAACTATGGTTGTACTCATATTGTAGTTGGGCGTGATCATGCAGGACCAGGAAATGATAAAGATGGTAATCCATTTTATGGCCCCTATGATGCACAGGAATTATTGTTGAAATATCAGACTGAAATTGGAATTGAGATGGTACCTTTCAAATTCATGGTTTATTTGCCCCATGAAGATCGATATGAAGCTATTGATGAAATTGAAAAAGGGACAGAGTTTAAAACCATCTCCGGAACAGAACTTCGACAGCTCCTGGATGATGGGCAAGGAATCCCCGAATGGTTCTCCTACAAAGAAGTCGCTCAAGAATTGGAAGAATCCAGACCACCACTAACTGAGCGTGGATTAACACTCTTTTTTACTGGGCTTTCAGGATCTGGAAAATCTACTCTTGCCAATGGGCTTCTAGTAAAATTATTGGAAGATGGGAGCCGTCCAGTTACATTGTTAGATGGGGATATTGTTCGAACACATTTATCAAGTGAACTTGGTTTTTCAAAAGAACATCGTTCATTAAACGTTCAAAGAATTGGCTATGTAGCCAGTGAGATCACAAAAAATAGGGGGATTGCTATTTGTGCACCTATTGCACCTTATGAAGCAGATCGTCGTGTAAATCGTGAATTGATTTCTCCATTAGGCGGATTTATCGAGATTCATGTGAACACATCACTTGAAAAATGTGAAGAGCGGGATGTAAAAGGTCTTTACGAATTAGCCCGGAAAGGTGTCATAAAAGAATTCACAGGTATTTCTGATCCTTATGAAGCACCAACTGATGCTGAAATTGTGGTGAATTCCAGCGGAACTCCTCCGGAAGAACTTGTGGACCAAATTTATTTTCGAATCAAAGAAATGGGATATATAAAGTAGTGATTTGTAATTCGTGATTTGTGAGTAAGAAAGAAATTTTTAAATCACATCATGATTTAGATCTTTGGAAGAAATCGATTGATCTTGTCACGGAAATATATGATGCAACAAAATTGTTGCCAAATGATGAGAAATTTTCCTTAACAAATCAATTACGAAGAGCTGCAATATCCGTACCATCTAATATTGCAGAAGGTGCAGCTCGACAGTCTAGTAAAAAATTTATTCGATTTTTATATATATCAATGGGGTCACTTTCTGAGTTAGAAACTCAAATAATTATTTGTAAAAATTTGAATTATTTAACCAATACAGACCATCTTCAAAACTTTATTGTCGATTTAAAAAAGATGACGAATGGATTAATTAAATATTTAAAAACTAGAAATGAAACAGAGTGAATTATTAATTCATGAAAAATAATTCACAAGATAAAAATAACACTTCACGAATCACGAACCACGAATGACACTTCACGAATCACGAATTTTAGTTACCGGTGCAGCCGGTTTCATTGGCTATCATTTATGCCAATCATTGCTCAAGGATGGATTTATTGTTTATGGAGTGGACAACATTAATTCTTACTATGATCCAGCCTTGAAGCAGGCAAGGTTGGATCAACTTCAATCACATCCAAATTTCTCCTTTAATAAGCTTGATATTTCCACCAGCGCTGAACTCAACAAAGCATTTGAAGATTTCAAACCACAAAAAGTT
>CAJWPW010000293.1 GCA_913045415.1 uncultured Fidelibacterota bacterium
ATTTCTTTTTTATCACCAGTGATTAAAACACATTTATATCCGGCAGATTTTAAAGATGAAATTGTATCAGCAGAATTCGAACGAACAGCATCTTCAATTTCAAAAATCCCGATACATTCATCATTTAAAGACAGACAGACAGGTGTTCCTGCCATGTCTAATTCTGTAGTATAATCGATAAAGGATGTACTGCCAACTTTAAGTGTTGCACTGCCATATTTTCCAAATATCCCTTTCCCGGGGACTACTTTTATCTCTGTGACAAGATCCAATCCTATCCCTTTTTCTATTGCGAGATTTACAATGGATTTTGCCAATGGATGAGTGGACTCTTTTTCCAATGATGCAGCCATTCGGATGAGATCATTTTCCATAATGTTGGAAATTTGATGCACCTTTTTGACGATGGGCTTTCCGTTTGTGAGTGTGCCCGTTTTATCAAAAAGAATTAAATTCACTTCATTGAGTTTTTGTATGGCAACACCATCTCGAATCAAAATACCATTTTCGGCACCGAGTCCGGTTCCTACCATTAAAGCTGTGGGTGTTGCAAGTCCAAGGGCACAAGGGCAAGCAATCACCAAGACAGCAATGGCTGCATAAATCGCCATTCCCATAGGCGATAAATCTAAATTAATCCAGGGAAAAAAATCTGAAAATATCTGTGCCAATTGTTTCATTTGGGTTGGGAAAAAGTTCCAAACAAAAAAGGTAGATATGGCCAATCCCAATATGACAGGAACAAAAATTGCCACGATTCTATCAGCAAAAACTTGAATAGGGACTTTGGTCGTTTGTGCATATTCCACCATTTGAATTACTTTGGCTAAAAATGTTTCTGACCCAATTTTTGTCACTTCAACTTTTATTGTACTGTCTGCACATATCGTTCCGCCAATCACATTATCGCCAATATTTTTTGTAACAGGAACCGATTCGCCCGTAACGATGGATTCATCAATGGTGGCGCACCCTTCTTTAATAATACCATCCGTGGGGACAGCTTCTCCTGCACGGACAATAACGATTTGGCCCACAATGAGACTTTGTACATTAATTTGAACTTCATTGTTTTCCATATTCAAAACTGTGGCTTGTTTTGCCCCAAGACTCATCAGTTTTTGGATGGCTTCGGATGATCTCCCCCGTGCCTTTGTTTCGATATATCTTCCGGTCAAATGAAAGGACATAATCATTCCCGCAACCCCAGCAAAAGAATGAATCTCTATATAACTTTTAATAATACCTGTTGAAAGTGCAGCCAAAGATCCAAGCGCGATCAGGACATCCATATTGGGTGACAGATGGATTGCAGATTTCCATGCACTCATTAGCGTTACTCGTCCAGGAATAAAACAGACTAAAGTACTCAAAATAAAAATTCCCAATTCCATTCCTTCCATAGATAGCCAAGTTTTGCCAGAAATCATGTGGATTCCCATCCAAATCATTGTTGGAATTGTAAAACCCCATGCAACTTTCATTTGGAAAAAAGCAGTCTCTACTTTTTCATCGATCTTTACTTGGAGATCAATGAGTACTTCCGATTCGAGCAATTCTGCGCCGTATCCGGTTTTTTCCACTGCTGAAAGAAGATTAGCCGAATCTACAGAACCGGAAATAGTGGCTTTTTCTAAAGTAAGATTTACTATCGCTTCTTCCACGCCATCCACTTTTCGCAAAGCGCCTTCAACGGAGCCCACACATCCTGCGCAATGCATGCCTGATATTTTTAATTCAATTATCTCTTTCATCAGATTTGTTTAACAATGCAATCCTGAACAATAAGTCCTTCTTTTAAAACTCTAGCATACCACCCACGCCTGTGCATGAGAGTTTTAATAAACTCATTTATTTTGGTTTTACCAACATACGGAAGAACAGATAAATTCTGACAAGGATCGCATTCAAAAGAAATTTCAATTAAACTTTCCCCAATTTGGTATTGCTGATTAGGCGAAAAATGGGAATGGGGAATCCCTGATATAGTGAAATTTTCACCCATATCACCTGGCATTATGGGCCACCCTTCATCATTTAATTCATGAATAGTTTCAATCGGATATACCAAAACAGCCATGTCAGGATTTTGATCTTTTTTAATTGTACGATAGTTATTGTAATCACCTTCTATTCCCGATTTTGAAAGTATCGCACTGATAACGGATGTTTTTGGGATGCCATGTTCATTGGCTCTATTTGGCTTTACATTAATTTGATGTATCTTTTTCATATTTTTCTCTGTAGTAAAATTTACCGAGTGATTTCTTTAAGCATCCATTCATTATATTGTGATAAGAGTTGGCGCGTTATTATTCCAACGTCGCCATTTCC
>CAJWPW010000294.1 GCA_913045415.1 uncultured Fidelibacterota bacterium
CACCAAATGAACGGGTATTGATAATTGGATTTTTGGGATTATTATTCACATCCACCACTGGAGAAAGACTAAAATGAATCCCCACTGCCCGAGATTCTTCAGCAGAAATTCGCCCTGCCTCATAAGCATATTTTGGATCGCCCGTCGCTGCGATGGCCATCATGGGCGGCAATGTCACTGCTCCAGGATAGCGGCGTCCCAATCCCGATTCAATATCTGCATCCACCAAAATCGGTACCTTAGATTTGGATTGCATGTCATTGAGCATAGTCAAAGCACTTCCTGCATCGCCAAACCAAATATGAAGAACCCCAATCCCATCGGATTCAATGTAGCTTTGGATTTCATTCCACTTTGCACTTTCATAATTCATAAATCTCATATTCATACTGACCACCATCATTTGTGCGATTTTTTCTCGAAGTGTGAGTTTTTTGAGGGTGGATTCTGCCCAGGATTTTTTTGATGTAAATTGTTCAGGGCCTGCGCAGGCAGAAAATAAGAGGGCTAAACAAATTATAATTTTCCGGATAATCATAGCATAAAAATTAACTGAACTTCGCCCATAAGTCTTTAACTTTTATTTCTATAAATGATGAATTCCACAACCAATGATATAAAAACAATGATCGGCCAAATGATAATGGTTGGCCTCCGCGGGACTTCTCCGGATGATGCAAAATATTTTTTTCGGCACCTCAATGGATTAACCATTGGTGGTGTTATACTCTATGATCAAAATGTAACCACATCACCTCCATCTTCTCATAATATCCTCTCACCGGAACAAGTTAAAGACTTCAATGAAGCTCTCCAGTCATTTAGCCCTACTCCCTTACTCATTGGTATAGATCAAGAAGGAGGAAAGGTCAATCGGCTAAAAGAATCTTATGGTTTTCCTCCTTCAAAAAGCTGGGCCGAACTGGGCCAAATAAATGACATTGAAGAGACCCAGTCCCATTCAAATAATATGGCCTCTACATTATCCGATCATGGCTTTAATCTAAATTTCGCACCCGTTCTGGACCTATCCGTGAATCCAGATAGTTTTATTGCAAAAAAGGAGCGTTGTTTTTCAAGTGATCCTAAAAATATTGCCATCCATTCAGAAATTCTTATGAAGACCCATTTGGATGAAAATGTGGTTCCTGTCTGCAAGCATTTTCCGGGACAAGGCAGCGCCGGTGGAGATACCCATGAAGGAATTGTGGATGTGACAGAAACTTGGTCAGAAACAGAATTAATACCCTATCAAACATTGATTGATAATGATTGTATTCCCGCCATCATGACCTCCCACCTTTTTCATAAAGGATTGGACCCAGAACTGCCAGCGACTCTTTCATCCAAAATATTAACTGATTTACTTCGTAATAAAATGGGGTTTGACGGTGTCATTATTAGCGATGATCCCCAGATGGGTGCCATTGCAAACCACTATGATCTAAAAACGGTCCTTCAACTCATGATTTCTGCCAGTGTGGATATATTTTGTTTTGGGAATAATCTCATTTATGATCCATCCATTGTACAAAAAATCTATTCTACCATTGTTGAATTATTGGATGAAGGGTCAATCACAATCGCACAAATCAAAAATTCTTATAAACAGATTATGAATTTAAAAACAAGGATTGGATTGTTATGAAGGTCATTGGTATAGACGGCGGCGCCACCAAAGTATCCGGCGGAGTTGTAGAAAAAATCAATGCCAACTCCTTTAAGTTGATCAGCCCTGCCGTGGATATAAAATATGCTGAACATCCGAATTTTAACGCTGATTTTTCACCGCTCTCACTTGATTCACAATTTGAAAAAGAAACCAGCTCAATTGAGAAGCAACAAGGATCAGTTTATATAGAATGTGTTTTGGATATAATTCGATCACTAACTGAATCCGAATCATTCAGAGTCGCCATCGCCATGCCTGGCATCAAAACAAATGACGATCGCGGAATTGCGGCCATGGCAAATGGCCCCCGAATCCCCAACTTTTGTGACCAAATCGGAAAAGCACTCAATCTTGAATATTCCATTCAACGATTGGAAAGCGATGCAGATATGTGTTCATGGGGCGAGGAGTATGCTGAGAATGGCGCACTGCGGAATGTTGATAATGCATACTATCTTGGGGGCGGTACGGGTACTGCCGACGGGTTGAAACTTAATGGTGAACTTATTCCATTTGACGATGGATCAAATTGGATAGCAAAATCCTTTGAATTAAAAATGTTTGATGGTCATTCTTTGGAAAAGTATGCATCCATGGGTGGAATTAATCAACTAAGGGGTTCTATATCTGATTCTAAAATAGGAAACGTTTTAGGACGCC
>CAJWPW010000295.1 GCA_913045415.1 uncultured Fidelibacterota bacterium
TTACGGCAATTGTGAAGCCGTCTTTCGCGCCTTCCACAAAAGATTCATACACTTTCACTTTTTTAAATACTAAACCATAAAAAGGAATTCCAACCAACAAAAAGGGAATTATGTATTTAGAGATTTCATTCACGCTGCTAACAAATGAATCAATCATTCTTCATCTCCTTTCACAAATGAAAATCGTTTCCTTTTCTCTAAAAATTTAACGGCAAAAATTGCTGCCAGGGTGGACATTCCGGTGGCAAAAATAGTGGTGATGAAAATTTGACTGGAATGGGTTCCCATAAGCGCCACCACAGCTGCTGGTAAAATAAGTTGAACACTAGATGTATTGATTGCCAGAAAAGTACACATGGCATTGGTGGCTGTTTCTTTGCTTGGATTCAATTCCTGGAGTTCTTCCATAGCTTTTAATCCGAGCGGAGTGGCGGCATTACCCAAACCTAGAATATTGGCTGCCATATTCAAGACAATAGACCCGATGGCAGGGTGATCATCCGGTACATCAGGGAAAAGACGAATGGTGATGGGACGCAGTCCTCTAGCAATGATGCGAATGAGCCCTGACTCTTCTGCAATTTTCATGATGCCTAACCACAGTGCCATAATGCCAATTAAGCCGATAGCGAGATTAACTGCAACTTTTGCCATATCGATAGCTGCTTCTGTTACCGCATCAATGTTACCAGTCAATGCACCAACCACCACGCCGATAAACATCATCCCAAACCAAATGTAATTCAGCATTTATTTTTCCTTATTTAACGGGAGATTCTAAAATAGTTAAAGAGGGTGAATCAGAGTTTGCATCTAATTGCACCGGAATTGAAATGGGAAGTGTCGCTTGATATATTCCATGTCCGCAGGGGAAATTCGAAATGATGGGAATATCCAGATCGCCACATACATCCATGACTATTTCATTTGTAGATTTCCCAAATGGATCATCATAATCTTTCATGTCAACCAATTCACCTATAATGAGACCTTTAATATTTTCAAACATGCCCGCTTTTTTCATGTGTACCAACATACGGTCGAACGCGTATAAATATTCATCAATATCTTCAATAAATAGAATTGCACCATCTGTATTTAATTGATCCGGTGTACCCAATCGATTGATCAATAGGCACATATTCCCACCCCAAAGGGTACCCTTTGCTTTTCCGGATTTTAAAATGCATGCTGGTAATTCTGATGGCGATTGGATGGTAACAGATTCACTTCCAACCAGGATATTTTCCATGAGATCAAAATTATAATTCACCATTCTTTTTTTAAAGGAGGTGAGCATGGGACCATGAAAGGTAATAAGCCCTGTTTTTTGGGTAATGGATATGAGAAAAGCAGTTATGTCGCTATAGCCCATGAATATTTTTGGGTTTTCCTGTATAAGATCATAATCCAAAAGAGGTAAAACACGGTTGGCGCCATACCCACCACGAGCACAAATAATAGCATCAATGTCCGGATTGGCAAACATGTTATTTATATCATCTGCTCTTTCTTGGGGCGTTCCAGCATATGTGAATTCTTTCAAAAAAACACTTTCACCCAAAACCAGTTTATATCCTTTGTTTTCAAAAACAGAAACAGCTGTTTTTAAGTCAGGTTCGTTTAACCATGATGATGGGCTCACAATGCCAATGGTGGCATTTGGTTTTAGAGCAGATGGTTTAATCATGAACTAAAATCTCTAAAATATCGTCCTGTAATTTGTGATAATCTCTCGATGAACCAATATAACCATTCATGAGTATGGAAAAAGCCAGCGGTCCGTATTGGGGTGAAAAAGCGTACCCGGATAAACAACTGACTCCGGATAGACCCCCTGTCTTTGCTCGAATTTTTGAACCAGTTGATTCCAACCGGTCTTCCAGGGTTCCCTTAAATCCGCCCCCTGGAAGGACATATAAAAAATCATCTTTGTATGGACTCGTGTACATGTAGGTGAGCAGTTGTATAAAGTGGTCTGCACTGGTGAGATTGTAACGGGAAACACCGGAACCATCTGCAATTCGAATTGATGATGTATCAATTCCGGCGGAATCTGCCAGAAATGTTTTTACTGTTTTTATACCATCATTCCAATTTCCGGGATATTCTTTGGATATTCCCATGGTTTTGACTAATAACTCAGCGGTCAAATTATCACTTTCATTCATTAGGTTTAATGCGGATTGAAGTAACGAATAAGAATTGTGGGAGACCAATAGTTTGGCATTTTTGCTACCATTTCCGGTAGAAACTATTTTTATTCTGGTTCCTTTTTCTGCAAGCATTTCTTTCAAAATAGTTCCTGCAAATAGGGGA
>CAJWPW010000296.1 GCA_913045415.1 uncultured Fidelibacterota bacterium
GCCATGTGTACAACTTAACCAATGCAGTGGATGATAGTGAGATGGGCATCACCCACGTTATTCGAGGTGAAGATCATATTGCGAACACGCCTAAACAAATTCTAATCTACCAAGCTCTGGGGCTAGATGTTCCAACCTTCGCACATTTACCAATGATCCTTGGCCAGGATAAAAAGCGGTTAAGCAAGCGACATGGTGCAACGGGTGTGCAATCTTATCGTAATGAAGGATATCAACCTGAAGCGCTATTGAATTATTTATCATTACTGGGATGGAATCCGGGGACAGAAGAAGAAGTGATGTCTTTGGATGAAATCATCCAAAAATTTGATTTAACTATGGTCCATAAAAAAGGTGCAGTCTTTGATGAAAAGAAATTGAATTGGATCAGCGGGCAACATTTAGTTAGACAATCGAATGAATCTATTTTATCAGGGATAGAAATCATTCATAAAGATTGGAGAATTGATTTTGATAAAGCTTTTAAATTATCAGTGATTAATTTGATGAAAATTCGTTCTAAGTCATTAGTAGATATTATGACTCAAACTGATTATTTTTTTAGCGATCCTCATGAATTTGATGAAAAAGATGTCAGAAAAACATGGAAGAATGATACATCAGACATTGTTTCTAATATTCAAATTATTTTAATGGAAATTGATCAATGGGATGGGGAATCATTGGAGAAAAAATTGAAATCATTTATGGAAGAAAAAGGACTTGGATTTGGGAAAGTTATGAAACCTATCCGATTGGCTATTTGCGGTACGATCAATGGACCATCTCTGTTTGAAATTCTTTCACTTTTAGGAAAAGATATTTGTTTAAGAAGATTAAAAAGGGCTCTATCGCAATTCTAATATGAATGACACTCAAAAAGAACCCATCAACTTTATTCAAAAAATCATTGATGATGATACCGCTTCTGGGAAGTGGGATAATCGTGTTCATACGCGATTCCCACCAGAACCAAACGGCTACCTTCACATTGGCCATGCGAAATCCATTTGCCTGAATTTTGGGATTGCAGAAAAAAATGGTGGCAAATGTAATCTGCGATTTGATGATACCAATCCGGTAAAAGAAGAGGATGAATATGTTCAGTCCATCATTGAAGATGTAAAATGGCTTGGTTTTGACTGGGAAGATAGACTTTTTTATGCATCGGATTATTTTGATCAAATGTATGAATTTGCTGTTCAACTAATTCAGGATGGGAAAGCTTATGTATGTGATTTATCAGGCGATGAAATACGCAATACTCGAGGCACTTTAACTGACCTAGGAAAGGAAAGCCCGCATATAAATCGATCCATTGAAGAAAATCTGGACCTATTTGTTCGAATGAAGAATGGCGAATTTGCAAATGGTGAAAAAGTTCTTCGAGCAAAGATCGATATGTCTCATCCGAATTTGAATATGCGTGATCCTGTTATATACCGAATTCTCCATGCATCCCATCACCGTACTGGGGATAAATGGTGCATCTATCCCATGTACGATTGGGCCCACGGATTAGAAGATTCTATAGAAAAAGTAACTCATTCAATTTGCACATTGGAGTTTGAAGATCACCGCCCGCTCTATGATTGGTATCTAGAACAATTAGGGGTTTACCATCCACAACAGATTGAATTTGCTCGGCTTAATTTAAATTTTACAATAATGAGCAAACGGAAATTGAAACAACTAGTAGATGAGAATCATGTGGATGGATGGGATGATCCACGGATGCCATCGATCTCCGGATTACGCAGACGTGGATATACTCCGGAGTCAATTCGAAATTTTGTTGAAGGTTTGGGCGTCACAAAACGTGATTCGATCATTGATGTAATTCGGTTAGAAAATGCTCTTCGTGAAGATTTAAATAAACGGGCACCACGGGTTATGGGTGTTTTAGATCCGCTGAAAGTTGTCATTACTAATTATCCTGAAGGTAAAACAGAAATGTTGGAAGCCATCAATAATCCAGAAGATACTGGTGCCGGTAAAAGGGATATTCCATTTTCACAAGAATTGTATATTGAACAATCAGATTTTATGGAAGATCCGCCGAAAAAGTTTTTTCGATTGGGACCCGGCAGAGAAGTACGGCTTCGATATGCTTATTTTATTACTTGCCAAGATGTCATTAAAGATGAGAATGGTAATATTGTCGAATTACAATGTACTTATGATCCAAAAACAAAAGGTGGTTCTGCACCGGATGGCAGAAAAGTGAAGGGAACATTACATTGGGTTTCCACACAGCACGCTGTAGATGCAGAAATCCGCTTGTATGATCGATTATTTTTAAATGAAAATCCTGA
>CAJWPW010000297.1 GCA_913045415.1 uncultured Fidelibacterota bacterium
TAAAATTTTATTTCTTTCTGGGTTGATATTTCTTCTGGCAGGTGCTGCAAATATGGGTGCCTCTGCCGGCTACCTTAATTTTCTTAATTAGGTCTCCGCAAGTTTTACAGGGTTCACCCTGTTTCCCAAAAATTTTTAGTTCATTTGAATAATTCCCTGACCTGCCATTTAAAAATGTGAAACTCATAAAGGTCGTGCCATGATTATCGATGGCTTTTTTTAATATATTTTGAATAGAGTTGTGTAATAAAGAAACCTTTGTTTTCGAAATAGTACTTGATATAGAATTCGGATGAATGCCACTCTCCCAGAGAATTTCATCGACATAGATATTTCCTAATCCTGCGATAAATGACTGATCCAGAAGTAGCGCTTTTAAGTTTCTGTTTTTCTTCTTCAAATTATCATAAAGCCATTCGTCTGTGAATTCTTTTCCGAGCGGTTCAGGCCCATGTTTACTATCAATTTCAATTAGATTTTTATACAAATATATTCGACCGAACTTTCTTATATCATCAAATATTAGATCCTTTGAGTTTTCAAGTTTTATTATTGCACGAGTATACTTAGGTATTGAAGAACCTTCTTGGATATATAGTTTTCCGGTCATTCTAAGATGTACTGCAATAATAAAATCACCCAAATCAATTATTATAAATTTTGCTCTTCTTCTGACATCTAAGATTCTATTTTTCTTATTTTTTATACTTAGGTCATTTGGTTTAAAATTATGAAGTGATTTTTCCCAAAGAGGTATAATACCAACAATCTTTTTGCCAACAAGATCACCCCTGATATGATTAACGACTGTTTGGACCTCTGGTAGCTCTGGCATACCTGGTTATCCTAATTAAAAGAATTAATTAAAGTAATTGCGGGTAATAATACAATAAGCTTCATTGGTGAAGCTTCAATCTTTTTTATAAATAATATTCCCGTTCACAATCGTTTGCAATACGTGGATATCCTTAATCTTGTCATGATCAACCATCATGGGGTTTTGATCTATGACAACAAAGTCCGCATACTTGCCCGGTTTGATAGAGCCAATCTTATTTTCCATTTTAATCTGCCATGCAGCATTAATGGTAAGTGATTTCAAACCTTGTTCCACACTTATTTTATTAGACTTACCAACTATTTTCCCATCTCTTGTTTCCCTATTTACTGCCGTATGGAGTAAGCTCAATGGGTCGCTTTCAAACATAGGCTGATCCGCATGAAGTGAAAAAATTAGAGAATTATTTTCTGCTGCTTTTAATGGAAGAATCTTATCAGTTCGTTCTCGTCCAATAATATGGTCTTCTAAGGCTTCACCATAATACCAGAGGTGATTAATATGGAAACTGGGGCTCACCCCAAGTTTGGCCATTCTTTGAATCGCTTTTTTTGAGGGAAGCAAACAATGCTCAAGTCGATGTCTGGAATTTTTTGATATTCCTGATTTTTCAAAAGCATCCAATGTTTCACTTATGGCTCTGTCACCTTGCGTGTGGACAGCAACCTGCCAACCGGCTGAATCATATTGTTGGATTCGATTAGCGATTTCATCTTTATTCCACAATGCTTTGCCCGAGTGCCCTGATGGCACATGGATTTTTTCTTGGTTTACAGCAGATAATTTAAACGGCTCATTTAAATACATAGAACCGGTGTAAGGCGATCCGTCGTACCAGAATTTCACGCCCATCATTTTGAAAAAGTCATCACCATTATTGGATGATTCTGGCAATAGGTGATCCGCATCATCTCTGACAAAAACAAAATTTCGGACTGTGGGTTTCCTGTTTGGTAAGAGTCCTAATCTCTGGAGAATCTTGTTGAATAATGATGTTTGTTGAGATGAGAGATGCTGATATAGTCGTATTACATCTGGGCCATTTGCGGTAATCCCCATGGATGTAATGCACGTGTTCCCATTGGCTGCATATTCATCCAGAACAGTGACACATTTTTCTTTCAACACCGCACTCCCCATGGCATTGATGACAGTATCCCTAAAAGGCTGAAAGGCCGCCTGTTCTGAAATATAGCCGTTTAAATTTTCATCTGCATCCTTCCCGTAATAGCTAGACCCGGTGGGATTGGGGGAATTTTTATTAATCCCAACTGCACTAAATGCCAATGAATTGCCCCAAAAGGAATGCATACTTAAGGACAAAATCAATAGTGGATTGTTTGGGGAAATTGAATCAAGATAGGTGATGTGCGGCGGTTCCAGGTCATCCACCAAAACTACATCCAAACCTTTACACAATATCCATTCTCCCGGAGAATAATTTTTTATTTTTGATTCCAAATGAGTCCAAAT
>CAJWPW010000298.1 GCA_913045415.1 uncultured Fidelibacterota bacterium
AAGTATTACCTTTTCTATTGATCAGACACGATCAAATTCCCATTGGACTCATCGAAGCCCATCATGACCCCGACTCAATACTTACTTTATCGGCATATTATTTGGATTTGCCATTAGATATTTTACCGGATACACTTCAAATTAATTAATCAAAGAATAATTGAATATTTTTATTCCAAGGAATTAAAGAGTTGTCCTAAGTTATTAGGCTTATTTTTATTAATTATTGGAGAACTTATGTCGGAAAACGTACACAAATTTACCGATCAAAATTTTGATTCAGATGTCTCTCAATCAGATATTCCAGTTTTAATTGACTTTTGGGCCACTTGGTGTGGACCCTGTAAAGCTATTGCGCCTGTGATTGATGAAATTGCAGGAGAATATAATGGTAAAGTCAAAGTTGGAAAGGTTGATGTGGATCAAAACCAAGATACTGCCATGAAATATGGTGTAAGAAGTATTCCCACACTTCTTATAATGAAAGATGGGAAAGTTGTAAATCAAATTGTTGGTGCTGTCCCTAAGGGGAATATCACTACAATGTTAGACGAAATTATTTAATTAGGAAACGAAAAGGGAAATGAAGCGGAAGGTCATTATTATTGGCTCTGGACCTGCAGGACTCACTGCAGCTATTTATGCGGCGAGGGCAAACTTAGAGCCCCTAGTCTTCGAAGGTACCCAACCTGGCGGCCAGCTCACCATTACAACGGATGTTGAAAATTATCCAGGATTCCCTAATGGAATCATGGGACCGGATATGATGGATGAATTCAGAAAACAAGCACAACGTTTTGGTGCTGAATGCTTATTTAAAACAGTGGATAAGGTTGATTTTTCTGAACGTCCGTATAAAGTATGGGCCGATGGCAATGAATATTCCGCAGAAGCGATCATAATTTCAACCGGCGCTACTGCTCGTCTTCTTGGGCTCGAATCTGAGTCCGAATTGATGGGGCATGGTGTGTCAGCCTGTGCAACTTGCGATGGTTTTTTCTTTCGAGATAAAAAAGTGCTCGTAGTGGGTGGCGGTGATTCAGCCATGGAAGAAGCCACATTTTTAACCAAATTTGCATCCGAAGTTGTTTTAATTCATCGAAGAGACGAATTTCGTGCATCCAAGATCATGATTGATAGAGCCTTGGCAAATCCGAAGATATCAGTTGAGTACAATTCAAACGTGGATGATATTATCGGTACGAAAGAAACAGGTGTTACGGCAGTCAGGTTGAAAGATACAATTTCAGGTGCAAAACGAGATGTCGTATGCGATGGAATCTTTATGGCAATTGGCCATATACCTAACACGAAATTGTTTAATGGATCCATTGATTTGGATAATGCAGGTTATATCATTACAAACTCAGATACTACTTATACTAATCTAGAAGGAGTATTCGCTTGTGGTGATGTACAAGACCATGTTTATCGACAAGCTGTAACTGCTGCAGGTACGGGATGTATGGCTGCAATTGATGCAGAACGTTGGCTCGAACAGGAAACTGAGTAATCGCTTAAAATATTTTCCCTTTTCCTCATTGGCAATAGCCTAAAAAGGAAAAGATAATGGCACAAACAAAAAGATTGATATTTAATGTCAATGGCTTGGAAAAATCCTATGGTTCATACCAGGCATTAAAGATTGGAAAACTTGAAATTCACCCTGGAACAATCTATGGTATTGTTGGAACTGTAGGCAGTGGGAAATCATCACTATTAAATATTCTTGCCGGTGTTGAAAAACAGTCAGCCGGTACTGTCCTCTATGATGATGAACCCTACCAGACAAACTGGTTAGGAAAGATCATTGCTCACGATGAAGTTTTCTATTCCAATAATTCTGAATTGAGTGCATCCAACCAAACTGTTTCAACCTATGTAGCACAAAAATTCGGAAAGAAAAAAAATGTGATAGAAAATAGATACTTTAATGGAGGAAGTTTCAGTAATCTATGGAGCCGGAAGATTGGAAAAATTTCCCAGGGTGAACGCCATTGGCTGGGGATGATCTTTGCCTGTGAAACAGATCCACGGATTTTATTGATTGATGACTATGGTGTATTTTTCAACACGAATATGGAAAAGGAATTCCGAAATCAACTTACTAAAATGAATCGAACTCTTGGTACGACACTTGTTTTGTCTTCACCGACTGATGTCCATTTGAAAAATTTTGCTTCCGTTTTGATCTATTTAGACAATGGACATATTTCTAAAATTAGGCCAGGAATTTCCAGGAAACCGCAACGGAATCAAGGTAATCGAAGTAACAGGGACACTCGGAATCGCAGTAGGAGCAAAAATAGA
>CAJWPW010000299.1 GCA_913045415.1 uncultured Fidelibacterota bacterium
ATATAGAAAAATTGCCATTGGATGATGCTAAGGTCTATGAAATTTTTGCCAAAGGATATACAATCGGTGTTTTTCAGTTTGAATCATCGGGCATGCGGGAGTTTTTGAAAAAATTAAAACCAACTGTGATTGAAGACCTTATTGCTATGAATGCATTATATCGCCCGGGTCCTATGAAAAACATAGATGATTTCATTTCTCGGAAGAACGGACAGCAAAAAATTGTCTATCCCCATCCGCTCATGGAGCCCATACTGAAAGAAACATACGGGATCATTGTGTACCAGGAGCAAGTGATGCAGATCGCTCATGAAATTGCCGGATTTACACTTGCCGAAGCGGACATTATGCGGAGAGCTATGGGAAAAAAGATCAAATCGCTCATGGATGAATTATCAATCAAATTTGTTGATGGAGCAGAAAGTAAAAAGATCCCAAAGAAAAAAGCAGAAGATATTTTTGCTTTGATTGAGAAATTTGCACAATACGGATTCAATAAAAGTCATTCTACGGCTTATGCCTATGTGGCTTATCAAACAGCTTGGTTGAAAACACATCACCCTGCAGAGTTTATGAGTGCTAACCTCACCAGCGAGATGGGGACTATCGACCGGGTTGTAATATTGATCAATGAATGCAAAAAGCAGGGAATTGAAGTGACTCCACCTGACATTAATGTCTCTTTCGAAGATTTTCGTCCCGTGAATGAATCCACCATTTCTTATGGGTTAAATGCCATTAAGAATGTGGGTGCAAAAGCATTGGAAACTATCATTGAAGAAAGAGGTGAGAATGGAAAATATGAATCTATTTTTGATCTTTGCGCTCGGGTAGATCAGCAGAAAGTAAATAAACGTGTTCTGGAAAGTTTAATCATGTCCGGAACAATGGATTCAGTAGAAGGCAATCGCGCACAAAAATTTTCCGCCGTAGATGAAGCAATAAGATACGGCCAGCAAATGCAAAGTGAAAAAGACCGAAATCAGGTGGATCTGTTTGGCGGCGGAGGTCAAGATGATGAATTGATCAAAACACCAGATCTCCAGAAAATGGCAGATTGGAAAGAAAAGGAATCATTAGAAAAAGAGAAAGAAGTATTAGGACTTTACGTGACTGGACATCCGCTTTTAGAACACGCTGAAGACCTAGAAGAATTCACATCCATTACTTTTGGAGAAGAGCAAGAATTCTCCAAGAAAGATACGATTGTTATAGGTGGTATGGTTACTCGGATTGTTAAACGATTCGACCGTCGGAATCGTGAAATGGCTTTTTTCGATCTGGATTGTTTAGGCGGCCATGCAGAAGTGATCGCTTTCAGTGATTGTTTCAAATCCTATGGTAATTTGATTGAAGAAGGAAATGTGGTATTTGTAAAAGGCAAGCCATCGGAAAATACCGATTTCTCTGATATAAAGATTATGGGGGACGAGATCATTACAGTGGACAGGGTTCGGGATAGGCTATCGCAACGGCTCAACATCAAATTTCCACAAGGTGAAACCACGCCAGAAGACGTTGATGAACTTATGACCATTGCCAAGCAGTATCCCGGTGAGTGTCGATTGGTTTTCCATTTACCCAATAATGGGTCGCCCCGCCCCATGAAAGTCATGGCGCATAATATTAAGATTTCCACCGATAAGGAATTTGTCCGATTACTTAGAACAAAGTATGGGAAGGATAATGTTTGGGTGGAATAAGGGTCTTCATTCTAAGTTTATTGAACGACCACAATTCACACCGTTTTTCACTGGTTCTTTGATGGGCTCAGGGTATTAAAAACAAATGATCGCTGTTATTCAAAGATGCTCCCAGGGAAAGGTTACTGTTTCTGATAAGGTAGTAGGCGAAATTTCACACGGACTGGTAATTCTTCTCGGTGTGCAGAAAAATGACACTGAAAATGATGCAGAATTTCTTGTGAATAAAATTTGCGGACTTCGCATCTTCAATGATGAAAATGATAAAATGAATTTATCTATTAAAGATGTGAATGGCTCCGCATTGGTCATTAGTCAGTTCACTTTATGCGGCGATACAAAAAAAGGCCGTCGCCCCAGTTTTATCCAAGCGGCTGCTCCGGAAGATGGGAATCGGCTTTACGAATATTTTATGTCCGAATTAGAAAGGGAAGGTGTTCCGGTGCAATCAGGTGAATTTGGCGCCATGATGGATGTGGAGCTGGTGAATAATGGACCAGTCACCTTTGTCCTGAACAGTAAAGATTAGATCTTTTCAAGTGCCTGTCCTAAATCAGTAATCAAATCTTCTGCATCTTCGATCCCAATAGATAAGCGGATTAA
>CAJWPW010000300.1 GCA_913045415.1 uncultured Fidelibacterota bacterium
CGAAATCAGATGATCCTGTTCCATCTAAAATAACCAGTTCATTCTCCAGGATGGTTTGATCGGGTCCCGCATAAGCCACTGGGGAAACATTTGTATGAAAAACTGTAATGGTTACTGAGTCCGGATCTGAATTGAGTTCTCCATCAGATACAATCAATCCAAAAATAAAGTCGACTGAGTCATCAACTGTAGGTGTGGTGAAACTAGGGATCGATGAAGTCGTATCGTTCAGCAATATCCCGATGGGGGTAGTCCATATATAAGATAGGTCTATGTTTTCCTCGTCATATGATTCAGATCCATCCAGAGTTGCCAACTGATTTTCAGCAACAATCTGGTCTGGTCCAGCATTGGCTATGGGTGGAAGATTTCCAGTGCCCGAATCACATTCACCCCAAACACAGGCTACCCATTCCGGATGATCAATGAAAGGGTTTCTATTTTCTTGAATTGCATAAACAGCATTATTTCGATCAATTTCTTTTTGGCTTACAGAGTCCTGTAGGTGCCAATCCATTAACATTACTACAGCCCAGTCTTTAAGATTTGAACCATTCACCATATCGTTATCGTCCCACCCGGAATCTTCAGTATAATAACGCGTTGACATATAAAAATAAGTTCGTGCAAAATCTCCTTTATATTCATCAATTGGCTCAAAAACTGTCCCGTTGTGATTGTAAGAATTCATGTTTCCACGTTGGCTGCCATTTTGCGATGTCCAAGTTGTGCTTTCTACTTCCCCATAGGGATGGTTGGATCGCATACCATTCACATATCCATCTGTTGCATAAATATGGAACAGATCCGTGTTCATGGGCATGCCCTCGTTGAACCAGCTTTTTGGCCAAGAATGCTCCCGGTTAAAACAATCTCCTTCCCCGCTATAATTCCCGCATTGGTCCGCGCTTGTAAAATTGTAAATATAGGGCGGTGTTCCACCGGGAACATCAGAATACATATCCCAAACAGTCCCGTCAGATTTTGCATCAGTTGATTGAAAATGACCATACAGCGAACTATAACTTTGTGGAATATGGTCATCAATAATATTGTGTAGAGCCAACCGCAATGGCTCCCCATCTAATCCTTGGGCGTCATCATAATATCCCGGAGGAATATCTGCTATTAAAAAGGTCGTAAAAATAAATGCAGAAAATAATTTTATCTTAAACATTTTTTGCTAATACCTTTTTTTGATTAAATAAAAAATTTGTTCAGGCTAATTTAAAAACGGATAAGTAATTTGTTGTTCCCGGTACACCTACAGGCACACCGCCCGTGATCACATATTTCTCTCCTTTCTTGAGAATTTCTTCACGTGATAAAACTGCATTGGCAACATCTTGAATTTCACCCGATGAATTATATTCATTGATTACAATCGGTGTGATTCCCCACACAATTGAAAGTTGGCGTGAAATCTCTTCAATAGGCGTCATGGCAATGATGCGGGCAGCCGGTCGATATCGTGACACCATCCTGGCGGTACTTCCACTATGGGTCATGGTAATTAAAATTTTAATATTCTGGTCATAGGCAACCGAACATGCAGCGTGGCTAATTGCTTGTGCTGTGTTGAGATGTTTTTTCCCCCGAGCGATATAATAGTCCTGATAATTAATGGATGATTCCGTTTCCTCAATCACTCTGGTTAACACTTGAATAACTTTTTCCGGGAATTTACCCATAGCTGTTTCACCTGTAACCATCAGCGCGTCGGCGCCATCTAAAATTGCATTGGCAATATCGCTGACTTCTGCCCGGGTTGGAATGGGTCGATCGGTCATTGAATCTAAAATTTGAGTGGCAATAATTACGGGCTTCCCGGCTTTTCTGGCTTTATCAATCACTTCTTTTTGGATCAATGGAACACGCTCAAGAGGTAGCTCCACACCTAGATCTCCACGGGCTACCATGACCGCATCAAATGCATCAATGATGCCATCCAGGTTTTGAACTGCTTCCCATTTTTCAATTTTTGCCATAATAGGAACAGCAAAACCGAGATCTCGAACACGAGAACGGACCAGATCATAATCGTGAGGGGATCGAACAAAAGAAAGTGCAATCCAATCTGCACCATTTTTTAACGCTAATTCTAGATCCTGTTCATCCTGTTCTGTAAGGCTGGGAACGTCCAGAGCCACACCGGGGAAATTGACACCTTTGCGATTTTCCACAGTGCCGGGAATGATTGTTTGACATTCCAGTGTGGAATTTGAAATATATTTTACAACCTCCAATGCAATGCGACCATCATTGATCAATATCTGTGCACCCGCA
>CAJWPW010000301.1 GCA_913045415.1 uncultured Fidelibacterota bacterium
GTATCTTCTGCTGCTATCAAGGGAACATTATTTAAGGTCTCTATAGCTCTATATGTCATATCGCCCAGATTACCAATGGGAGTGGAAACAATGAATAGTTTACCTTTCGTTTGTACCACTTTTATAACTTTGCCAATGCCTTCTTTATCATGGATATCCCAAGATCGATTTCATCACGAGTAATAATCAAATGCGGTCGAAAACGGATGGATTTAAGTCCGCAGCCTAATATCAATGCGCCTTCTTTTGCTATGAGATTGGCTAATTCATCTCTGTCATCTCCACTTGGAAGATCAAATGCACAAAATAGCCCTTTTCCACGTGCATTAGATATGTTTGAATACTCTTCAGATAATTTTTCTAATTGACTTAAAAGATAGTTCCCATTTTCTGATGCTTGTGCAACAAGATTTTCCTTTTCAATGATTTCTAGATAAAGGGTAAACCGCACCATATCTACTAAATTCCCTCCCCAGGTGGAGTTTATACGACTGGATTCGTGGAACACATTGTTCTCTACTTCGTCCACTCGGTTGCTGACAAATATTCCACATACTTGAGTCTTTTTGCCAAAACTGATAATATCAGGCCTTGCTCTTTCACCATAATGTTCGTGGGCCCACATTTTCCCTGTAACCCCCACACCAGACTGAACTTCATCGTATATGAGCATTATATCGTTTTCATCGGCGACGGTGCGTAAATATTCCATGAATTCTTTTCTATAATGATTGTCGCCCCCTTCACCTTGAATAGGTTCAAGAATAATAGCTGCGATATCGTGTGGGTTTTCTGCAATAGCATTTTCAATTTCACGTTTGGCTTTTTCTTCCAATAAAACGGTATTTGCAATATTCTCTTCAGTGAGTGGGAAGAATAATTTAGGTGTCGTTACCCTTGGCCAATCAAATTTGGGGAAATAAAGAGTTTTCCTTGGATCAGGAGAATCAGTTAATGATAGGGTGTATCCAGTTCTGCCGTGAAAACATTCATCAAAATGGATTACTTTTGCGCCTTTCTCTCCATTCCCTGCTGCAAGGTTTTTTCTAACCTTCCAATCAAAGGCTACTTTTAAAGCATTTTCAACAGCCAAACCGCCTCCTTCTATAAAGAAAGCATAAGGCAAGTAATCTGGTTGTGCAACTCGTCCAAAAGTGTCCACAAATTCAGCCATTTGAGTTGAATAAATATCTGAATTAGTCGGTTTATTCAACGCCGCTTCTGTTAAACGATCTTGATTTTCTAAAATATGTGGATGGTTATAGCCAACTGATAAAGAAGCAAACATAGAAAATAAATCTAAATATTCTCTCCCATCCTTTCCGTCTACCAGCCATGAGCCATGACTAGCTTTTAAATCAATAACAGGATCCATTCCGTCAGCTAATATATGCTTCCCAAGTGTTTCGTGTACTTTTGTTGCATGTATTGTCATTTATATTCCTTTCAAAAAGTAATAATTGTTAATTCAAATCAAATTTAATACCTTGGGCCAAAGGTAAATCTGTTCCCCAATTTATCGTGTTTGTCTGTCGGCGCATATATTGTTTCCAGCTATCGGAACCAGATTCACGTCCACCGCCCGTTTCTTTTTCACCGCCAAATGCCCCACCAATTTCTGCACCAGATGTTCCGATATTTATATTAGCAATTCCACAATCAGACCCAACTGATGATAAGAATTTTTCCGCATGTCGCATATTTAGTGTAAACATAGCTGATGACAACCCTTGTGGGACACTATTATGCATTTCAATTGCTTCATCCAGATCTGAATAAGTCATAAGGTACAAAATACATGAGAATGTTTCTTCCTGAACGATCTCCCATTGATTTTCAGCTTTAATAATAGTTGGGTTAACATAATTCCCGTTACCATCGATAGATGATCCTCCAAAAAGAATTTCACCACCAGAAGTTTCTGCTTTTTCTATTGCTTTTTCAAAATCCGAAACTGCATCTTCATTTACCAGCGGCCCCATGAGTGTTCCATCTTCCAATGGATTGCCGATATTGACTTGATTATATGCACTAACCAAACGATCCCTTAATTCTTCATATTTAGAATCGTGAACAATAACTCGGCGAGTACTGGTGCATCTCTGTCCAGCAGTTCCCACTGCGCCAAAAGCTATAGCAGGAATAACTAGATCCATATCTGCAGTTTCATCCACAATAATGCAATTGTTTCCACCTAATTCAAGAATGGTTTTACCAAACCGCTTTGAAACGACTTCACTCACGTGACGTCCCATTCGCGT
>CAJWPW010000302.1 GCA_913045415.1 uncultured Fidelibacterota bacterium
GCTGCATCTGTCAAATTTTCAATTCCCTGGTATCGCTGACAACAATCATCGTTACAGGAATCTATTCCCAGGTCAGCATGTTTTTGCTCCATAGCTGCCAAAAGCCAAGAACGAGCGGCGACAGTTTGAGATTCCAAAAGGGCTTGTGGACATTCACCACTCATTTCTGATGTGGCCACACAAATTATGTATTTTTCCAGTGGAATGTGATTGATGACAAAAAGGCATTCATCCACAATTTTAATTTCCAACTCACCTTCAACAGTAATGGAAATATTTTTTTCCCAGTGGAATCCACGGCCAGCTCTTATAGATGAAAGTTTATAGGTTGAAGTTGGAAAAAAATGGGGTTCTTTGGACAGGTTAATATTAAAAGAGCGATTGTTTTCAACATCCATAATTACCAATTTTTGAACACGATCTTCTGGCAAAACGAGTCCAATAGAAACAACAGGCTCATGGGATGGAATTTGTCCTTTTACGAGCATACTCTTTCCCAGGCGGCGCCCAAAGCAGCTGTCCGGCGATCGGTAGAATAGTCCAAGGGAATATCTGTATTGGATTCAAGCAACGATATCAATTTAGAATCAGCCATGAATATTCCTAATCGTTGACCGATGACAATTTTTTCAATTTTAGCATGATTAGCTTTAAAAAACCGAGTTCGATTTTGAATTAAAAATGAAAATGCTTCCGTAGCTTTTTCAAAAATAGTGTCAGCGTTTTGGTTTTTAGAAAGTTGATCTAAAGTTTCAACTTTTTCTCTTTGAGACAAATTCCATTGGTCGATCATCCCTTTTGGAGAAAGACAGGATTCAATAGTTTCGCCCGATGGTATTTTTAATTCCCAAGACCGTTTAACATCATCTCTTTCATTGAAATCAATCATTTTACCCTTCAAGATGATCCCGTCTGCAATACCCGTTCCGCCGCCAATATACACGGCATTATTACAGTTTTTCAATTTACCAATGGTGGATTTCCATTCGCCCAAAACACAGCAATCTGAGTCATGTGGTATTGAATCAATTCCTTGGATTCTCTCTAGCAAATCAGGAATTCTAGGTCCATTTGCCATGATCACTACACCGCGATCATTTTTGATTCCCGGAAAACAGAGTCCAATAGAATCTGACTCAGATTTAGAAATAATATCTTGGATTGTTTCTACAATGACATCGCCTTGATCCATCTCCGGTTGTGTCAGGTAAATATTCCCTTCGGAAAATTCCTGCCGCTGAAGATCTAAATGTACCGGAATGAATTTAGAATTCCACTTGGGTGAATCTGAATAATTTACTTCAAGTTGAAAGTCACCTGGGGAAACCAAGCCCGTTATAGAATTATATGTAACAGATTGGGCCATGACTTTTGTTCCACCACAATCAATTCCAAGGATATAGGAATCAGCCATGAATATTATATTTCTTTTTTAAAGACTCGATTCGATCAATGGATTGTCGAATTCTATCTTCTGTAATTTTCCCAGATTTCACTAACTGACACATGGATGAAACGGATTTTGGGATAAAATCCGGGTCGTAATTCAAATTATTTCCGAGGCAAAAAAGATCAATCCCAGCATTAAGCATCAATTCAAAAGATTCAGTTAAATCATAGTGATCTGAAATGGCATTCATACTTGGATCATCACATATCACCACACCATCAAATCCTAGATCATTACGAAGCATATTGGTAATAATTATATGTGATAAAGATGCAGGATAATTAGGGTCCATTTTTGTATCAAATGTATGAGAAACCATGATCATATCCAGGTCACCAAATTTAATTAACTCGTCGAAAGGGAGAAGGTCTTTCACCGTCCAGGTATCAGAAATATCAGTGGAACCCTTGTGCGTATCACCAAAGGCCGATCCTTGCCCGGGAAAATGTTTTCCACAAGAAATAACATTATTCTTTTTCAAAGACTGAATAAATATCCTGCTATGGTGGATCACAGTTTTTGGAAGATGAGAATTGGCTCTTTCCGCTTTCCCAATAACTGTTTCTTCACCATAGTGTAGATCCAGTACCGGTGCAAAATTGACATTGATCCCGCAGTCACTTAGCGTGGATGCGATTGTTTGTGAGAATTGTAGAGTCATAAGATCATTATCAAGTAATCCCATATGATTCCATGATGGTGTTTCTGGAAATCCGTAATTGGATTTTAATCTGTTAGTTCCGCCACCTTCCTGATCGATGGAAATCAATAGGCCATCTTTGGAAAAAGACTGGAGCTGAT
>CAJWPW010000303.1 GCA_913045415.1 uncultured Fidelibacterota bacterium
ATTGATTTCAAATGCGTGGTCATCATGAACATATTGTTCATTCAACTTCAAAACCACTTCTTTTAAATTCGGAGTGTCCGGATTAAAAATACCATTCACTTTTGCTTGGGTTAAAGGTTCAGGACTGGCAAAAAGGAGCGCCTCTATTATTTTTCTGATCTCTGAGTCTTGCATTAAGCCACAGCTCCCAAGTGTATCAATTCTATATCATCAAAAATATCATTTTGTTCAAAGGTGCAGGTTCCTTCACGAACCAAGTCCAGAATAGCAAGAAAAGTGACAATTATCTCCAGCCGGGTTTTTAAATTTTTTAGTAAAGTTGAAAATTTTAATCGACCATCACCGTCAAAATATTTAAACAGAAATTCTTTTTGCTGTTCAAGTTTGATAGGTTCCCTACTCAACTCAAATTGTGACATAACCGGTCGATTTTCCATGGCTTCCTTAAATACCCGTGCCAAATCATAAAGCGTCACATCACGGAGAAGTGTTCCGATCTCATCACCATCAAGAACTTTTATATCTTGCTCAAACTGACGTGGAACAGCATGGCTTCTTTCCCCTGCTATCGAATCCAGCATTTCTGCCGCATCTCGGAACCGTTTATAATCTATTAATTGCTGCATCAACTCTGTCCGCGGGTCAATGATCACACCTTCATCATCCAGTTCCGGGCGAGGAATCATCATTTTGGCTTTCACACGCATGAGGGATGCTGCCATGACAATAAATTCACCGGCAATTAACATATTCATCCGTTTCCATTCTTCTATCATATCAACGAAATCTTTTGTGATTTGACCAATTGGAATATCATAAATATCTAATTCATCCCGACGAATGAAATACAAGAGTAGATCCATTGGACCTTCAAAATTCTCTAATTTGACTTGATAAGCCATTAACTGTAATTCACTCCCGATGCGGATCGAACGCGGTCCAAGACTTCTTCTGCCACTTGCCGGGCTTTTTTAGCTCCTGTATCTAATATCTCGTGGACCTGCTTAGGATTGGAAATCAAATTCTCTCTTTTTTCACGAAATGGTCCAAAGAAATCCAAGACCTTCTCATAGAGCTCTTGTTTAACATCACCATACCGAAGACCTTTTCCTTCGTAACGATCTGCTAAACTTTTTTGTTCTCTTTCATCTAAAAATAGACTGTACAGTTGAAATAGTGGGGTATCCTTGTCCTTTGGATCATCAATATCGGTCGTATCAGTGACAATACGCATGATCTGTTTTCTTATTTTTTTATCTGTATCAAATAATGGAATTGTATTATTATAGGATTTACTCATTTTTTGTCCATCGATACCAGGAACTAATTGAGTAGTTTTTTCAATATCCGGTTTGGGAACAACCAGTGTTTCACCATATGTATTGTTAAATCGAATCGCCATATCCCTTGTCATTTCGAGGTGTTGCTTCTGATCTTTACCTACAGGTACGATCTGGCTATCAAATAGTAATATGTCAGCAGCCATCAAAACAGGGTAAGCATATAATCCCATATTGGGTTTGATACCCCGTGCAATCTTATCTTTATAAGATGTGGCGCGATCCATAAGTCCAACGCTGGCATGGGATGCCAACATCCAGGTGAGTTCAGTGACTTGGGGTACATCAGATTGCACCCAAAAAGTGGACTTCTCCGGGTCAAGTCCTAGTGCAAGAAAATCACAGGCAGCATTAAATGTATTAGATGATAATGTTTTCGAATCTGGAAGGGTCGTCATGGCATGATAATTGGCAATAAAACAGAAAAGTTCATTCTCTTCTTGATATTTTATCATACGGGACATCATTCCGAAATAATTTCCAAGATGGAGTGCGCCGGAGGGTTGAATGCCGCTTAAAACCCGTAGATTTTTTTCTAAATGCATTTTACAGATTAGTTGATCTTAAACGGTTCCATGAACAAATAGGGACGCCAATCTTGTTGTTGTGTTTTTACATATTTTTGGAAATAATGTAATCGGTTCGGCCTTTTAGGGATACGGGCTAAAAGCATATTTGCTTCCTCCGGAGTCTTATCTCCCTTTTTTTGGTTACAGGGTTTACAAGCTGCAACAAGGTTTTCCCACGTATCCAAACCACCTTTCCCTTTGGGAATAATATGGTCTATGGTAATTGGAATTCTTGAAATTCCACAATATTGGCAAACATGTTCATCCCGTGCGATAATATTTTTTCTATTTAAATCTACAGATAGATT
>CAJWPW010000304.1 GCA_913045415.1 uncultured Fidelibacterota bacterium
ATGCTTGCGGTATTTGGCAAATCCCACAGCCCATTGTTTATGAGATCCGGTGAAATAAGGTTCAATGATGAGAATATTCACGATGAAATATACAAAAATATTAATTTAATGATGTTTAAAGCTTGATAATGAAGTAACTAAAGTTTCCATTTTCAAATTAAAAAAAGTGCCCGAGACTGGAGTCGAACCAGCACGTCTGTTAAGACACACGGACCTGAACCGTGCGCGTCTACCAATTCCGCCACCCGGGCAATAAATCAAAAAAGATGTAAACAATTAAAAATAGATCGGGAATTTTATTCAATCCCGACGGAAGATCACAGGGAATAAACTTGGAGAAAGGTAAAGCATTCCCGTATTTTTCACCCGCTTTTTTATCATGGAAATCAAAACAGTCGCCACCAATCGAAAAGCCTTTCATGAATACCATATTCTTGAAACCCACGAAGCAGGAATTCAATTAATGGGTAGTGAAGTGAAAAGCATTCGTGAAGGGAATGTTAGTTTAAAAGAATCTTATGTCTTAATACGTAAAGGTGAAGCGTGGCTAAAAGGGGCTCATATCGCATCCTATAGTCACACGGGTATTGAAGGTCACGAGTTTATTCGAGACCGAAAATTACTTCTTCATAAAAAGGAAATATCGCGTATCGGTTCAAAATTGGCAGAAAAAGGATTAACTGCAGTACCTACTAAATTGTATTTTAAGGGTGGACTAATCAAATTGGAAGTTGGATTAGCAAAAGGGAAAAAGCTTCATGATAAACGAGACAGTAAAAAGAAACGTGACGTTGAAAGAGATATACAAAGAGCATTGAGTCAAAAATGAGTTTTCTACCTGTAGATGAGCAATTAACCCTTATAAGACGAGGTGCGGAAGAGATTATCCCCGAAGATATTCTTAAAAAGAAACTGGAGAAATCCAAGGAAACTGATACACCGCTAATTATCAAACTCGGGTGTGATCCTAGTCGGCCGGATTTACATATAGGCCACGGAGTTGTTTTAAGAAAACTTCGTCATTTTCAGGATCTAGGACATCAAGCAGTCCTCGTTATTGGCGATTTTACTGCTATGATAGGTGATCCATCTGGTCGCAATAAAACTCGACCACAATTAACATTAGAAGAAGCTCGATCCAATGCTGAATCTTATGTGGAGCAATCTAAAGTTATACTTGATATAGATAAACTTAAGATTGTTTATAATTCAGATTGGCTAAATAATATGAACTTCAATGATGTGGTAAAATTGGCTAGTTCTTACACTGTAGCTCGTATGTTGGAACGGGATGATTTTACTAAACGATTCCAATCCGAAACTCCCATTCTTCTCCATGAATTTTTATATCCATTGGCACAAGGTCAGGATTCTGTGGAATTGAATGCAGATGTGGAATTAGGTGGCACAGATCAAAAATTTAATTTATTAGTGGGGCGTGATCTCCAAAAAGCTAATGGACAAAATCCGCAATGTATTATTACGCTTCCATTATTGGAGGGGACTGATGGGATTGATAAAATGTCCAAGTCTTATGGAAATGATATAGGGCTCCATGATAAACCTGAAGATATGTATGGTAAAACGCTTTCTATTTCTGATGATATGATAGTAAAATGGTTCACTTTGGCAGCAGATGCAGATGAAACGGTAGTCAAGTCCGCAGAGTCTCGATTGGCTGATTCTTCTATTAATCCAATGGAAGTCAAAAGAGAACTAGCACGTGCTGTGGTAGAATTATATTATGATGCGGAAACCGCATCCCAGGCAGAACAGCATTTTAACACAATCGTTGTGGGGAAAGGTACTCCTGATGATATCCCTGAATTTTCTTTGAATGAAGAAGACTTAATTGTTAACGTGATCTTTGACGCAGGAATACTGCAGAGTAAGGGAGAAGCTCGACGAATGATAAAACAAGGTGCTGTTAAATTGGATGGTGAGTCTATTACAGATATTCAAGCGACAATAACACCATCTGGTGAACAAATTCTAAAAGTTGGAAAACGACGATTTCTAAAGGTCATTGAATGATACGTAGTTATTTTTGGCTGCCAATAATTGCAGCTTTTTTTCCTTTATCTTGTAACAACTCTCAACCCCAAATACCTAAACTGGTTATTACCCTTGTGGTAGACCAGATGAGACCAGATCTACTTACTCGGTTTGATGATTTATACACCGGTGGTTTTCGCTGGCTCATGGATC
>CAJWPW010000305.1 GCA_913045415.1 uncultured Fidelibacterota bacterium
TAATGAAAATATATATCAGCGCAGATATGGAAGGTATTACCGGTGTTACACACTGGGATGAAGTGGAACACAATAAACCATCGACATACACCCAATTCCAGGAAAGAATGACAAAAGAAGTGGTATCAGCTTGTAAAGGTGCCAATGATGCAGGGGCAAAAGAAATTTGGGTAAAAGATGCTCACTATTCTGGTCGAAATATTTTATCAGAACAACTACCAGAAAATGTAAAACTAATTCGAGGTTGGAGCGGCCATCCCTATTCAATGGTTCAAGAATTAGATGATACTTTTGATGCTCTCCTTATGGTCGGGTATCATTCTATGGCTGGGAAAAGTGGAAATCCATTAGCGCATACTATGTCCTCATCAAAACTGGATTCTGTTTTTATTAACGAGCAGCAAACGTCTGAATTTTTTCTCCATGGTAATATTGCCGCCAAACATGGGGTACCACTGGTTTTTGTTTCTGGAGATGCAGGCCTGTGCGAAGAAGTAAAAGATGTAAGTCCAAATACAACAACGCATGCCACCATGGTTGGCGTAGGCGACTCAACAATTAACATTCAGCCGGAAACATCAAGAAAAGCGATAAGGGAAAAAGTAAAAATGGCCTTATCAAGTAATCTGAAAAAATGTATTTGGACGCATCCTGATTCATTTTCATTGAAGGTTAGGTTTATTAAGCAGCAACTTGCTTATCGGGCGTCACATTATCCCGGAGCCACACTATTGGATGCAAAAACAGTAGCATTTGAAGCAAGCGATTTTGACAATATAATGCGATTCATGCTTTTTACGGTTTAATGTCATTTCAATTTCCACAACCTGAATCCATTACTTTACCAATTCAAGGATCGGACAATGGTTTTCCCGTAAATCACGTTTATTGTGTGGGACGGAATTATGCAGCTCATGCCAGAGAAATGGGCGTGGATGAAAAAGAACCACCTCTATTTTTCTCTAAGCCCAATTGGACTGTAGTGACACCGGGAACCCATATTGATTATCCAGCTGATACGGAGAACCTGAATCATGAAGTTGAATTGGTAATTGCGGTTGGTGAAACTATGTCCATTTTCGGATTTGGTGTGGGTGTGGATCTCACAAGACGGGATTTGCAAACGAAAGCAAAAAACGAGGGGAAACCCTGGTTCAGAAGTAAATGTTTTTTTGGGAGCGCTCCTGTTTCTGAAATCATTCCAATTGGTGATGGAACTGATTTTTCTGATTTCAATTTGACTTTGGCTGTGAATGGAAAAGTCAAACAAATGGGATCCTGTAATGATATGATCTGGAATCCGGGGGAGATCATGTGCGAGTTGGCAGGAGAAGTACCTTTGCAGGCAGGCGACCTAATCTTTACCGGCACACCGGAAGGAGTTGGCAAACTGGAAAAAGGGGATGATGTTGTCATTTCTATTCCGGAATTGGTTGAACTTTCCTTTAAAATTTGTTGAATTCATGACAACCATTTAATCTACTCTTTGTCTAATCAATCAATGCGGCACTATATATTTTCATTGTTTCTTATTTCATTGTCTTTTCCCCAGAATCTTCAAATCAGAGTTGTGGGAAAAATGCAAATGGATGTCCCTGTATTAGGACCTTTTATAGTGACATTTGACCAAACTGTTGCACCGGGTTTTTTAAAAGCGGAAGAAAAAATTGAAGCAGAACGATTCTATGCTCGTTGGCTCATGAATGGTGAGACCGGGGAGATTATGATTGATGGCACAGAAAAAATTCTAAAATATGACAAGGATGAAGAAGAGTACTGGCTTCAATCTCCTGAAGATTATTTCAAGGAACCAGATACCAGTTCAGATGATACAAAGTCGGTTTCTTTTTCATTTTCCTCCGATGATGAGGATGATGAGGATGACACACCGCCGAAGTTCACAAGAACCGGCGGGAAAGAAATTGAATCTGTTCATGGTTTCAGGACAAAAAAATGGATTACGACTATCGCCTTTTCTGAAGAAAAAGTGATGGTTTTTGAAGAATGGTTTGTGGATAAATTGCCATTAATGAGACTTTCCGATTCTCTGGAGTCTGCAATAAAAAATAAATTTAATCCTGACCAAGATTCGGTTGAAATAGAGCAATTTGATTTTTCATCCAATATTTTTATCCGTGAAATGGATACCCTGACAACATTAAAACCGATTCCGGGTCATGCCGTAAAAATAAATTTT
>CAJWPW010000306.1 GCA_913045415.1 uncultured Fidelibacterota bacterium
TAGTAGGAAATTACCCAAATTCAACGAAAGTTGAAATTGCTAAACACTTATCTTAAAAATGCGTTGAATTTTGTTTTAGAAGGGTAATCGATTCATTGATTTCTAAAATCACTTTATCAACTTCATCTACTGTGTTGAATCTGCCAATACTGAATCGAACGGCCGAATGGGCCATTTCGTAATTTCGCCCCAAAGCTTTTATCACGTGAGATGGTTCAAAATTCGCACTGCTGCATGCTGATCCCGTTGAACAAGCAACACCTTTCATTTTCATAATTAATGTTTCCGCATCAACCCCAGGAACGCAAAAATTGATATTATTTGGTAACCGATTTTCCCGGCTTCCATTCAGTTGCACGCTAGGATGTGCTTTAATAATCCCATCAATCAGCATTTTTTGAAGAATGGCCATTTTTTCATTCTCTAACGGGTCGCAAATTTCAATGGCTTTTCCAAATCCAACAATTTGGTGAACCGGAAGTGTGCCAGATCGACGGCCATACTCATGTCCGCCACCGGTAATTTGAGCTACAATTTCTACTTTTGGATTTTTACTTTTTATGTATAATAATCCAATCCCTTTGGGTCCATATATTTTGTGAGCAGTGGCTGCTAACATATTAATATGCAAGGCATTTACATCAATTTTTAGTTTGCCAAATGATTGGCATGCATCCACGAAGAAAAGGACACCAGTATCTTTACAAATTTTCCCGATCTCCGCAATAGGCTGAATGGTTCCAATCTCATTATTGGCATGCATAATGGCCACTAAAACAGTATCATCTCGAATAGCATCTTTCACATGAGACGGATCAACTCGTCCATCATTATCCACGGCTAAAATTGTAAGGGTCCACCCTTTTTTTATCATGGCATTACAAGTATCCAGAACAGCCTTATGCTCTGTGACCTGTGTAATGATGTGTCTTTTATCTGGGTTTTGTTCACATGCACCGCGAATAGCTAGATTAATCGATTCAGTAGCACCACTGGTAAAAACTATTTCTTTGGTGCGAGCATTTATTTTTTCAGCCAATACTTTTCGAGAATTTTCAATAGCTTCTTTTGCTTGCCTTCCAAATGAATGGTGAATGCTGGCCGCATTCCCGAATTGTTCGGATAAATAAGGAATCATGGCTTCCAACACTCTGGGATCAACAGGCGTTGTTGCCTGGTTATCAAGATAGATCAAATCCTTCAATCTATTTCCCCATAGTTTTACCGGAGCCGCCATTCCGATCCATTACAATTTCTGATATTATGCTCAAGGCAATCTCTTCTGCTGTAGTGGCATTCAGATCCAGGCCTGCTGGTGAATGAAAATTCGCCAGCAATTCATCGGATATTTTACTATCTTTCAAATAATCTTTGATCAATCCAGCTTTCTTTTGGCTGGCAATTACTGCCACAAATGGGATTCCATGATTAAGCGCACTCAGGGATTGATGATGGTCATCACGATGATGAGTGGCTAAAATAATGTAATCTATTTTTTCATCAATATCATCCAGATCCAATGGATTGGTAATCACTTCATCTGCAGAACCATAACGATCCTTTTCATCTTTCTGCGTTTGGATTAATACTTTAAAATTTAGTGTCGCCGCCAATTCTGCCAATACTTCCACCACGCGCCCCATACCGCGGATTAGTATTGTAGGTGGACTATTTTGGGGTTCAACAAAAACTGTCATTATGCCTCCACATGGTATCCCTAATTTCATATCATCGCTGTCAAGATTTACATCGATTATCCTGGTTTGATTATCATCTAAGGATTCGATCACGGTGCGGCCTACGCGATTTTCAACACAGCCACCTCCAATATATCCGACGATTCGTTTTCCCTTTTCATCATAGATTGCCTTATCTCCCGTTTTTGCCGATGATGATCCTTTCACAGCAATTACGGTGGTGATGGCAAAAGGCCGTTTGTCCCATCTCAATTCTGCCATGATTGAAAATATTTTTTTATGCAGCATCAATTCACGCCTTTAAACTGTTCTGCGTATCAAAATCGTTAAAAATAGCATTTGACTGAATATTAATTCTAACAATACAAGATGGGTTTTTCTGAATTACTTTTTTTGCACCGTTATCTCCTGAAAGGGCCGTTATCTCATTCCAAAATTTTGAACCAAACAATACAGGATTCCCGGGCAGCCCATCTTTTATTGGGATCACAATTTTATC
>CAJWPW010000307.1 GCA_913045415.1 uncultured Fidelibacterota bacterium
CGTTCAAATGATTCCTTTTCTTTTACCTGGACTTCAACCACTTAAATCACCTCCAGAGTGTAGTTTTGTGGTTATTTAATTAAATTATTTTTGCTTTAAAAAAGCCGGCGATTTTACAGGATTGAGTTATCACATCCAAGACTTAAACAAGAGTCACAAATTCTTCAATAGTCAATGTTTCAGGGCGACGAGTAAAATTAATTTGTTCCTGAAGGTCTGGATGAATGTCCCAGCCCTTGAGTGTATTCCGTAACATTTTCCTTCTTTGTGAAAAAGCAGCGGATACAAGTTTATTGAAACGCATATATTTTTCATCAGAAATAAGAGGATTTTCTTTTTTAGTGAAACGAATAATTGCTGAATCCACTTTAGGTTTTGGAATAAAAACATCCGGTGGAATTGTGAAACAATACTCCATATTTAAGTAGGCCCCAGTCACAACTGTGAATCGACCATAGGCTTTTGTTCCTACGACTGCTGAGAGTCTTTCCGCCACTTCTTTTTGCATCATAATGAATGCATCATCCCAAAAATGTAATTGCTCAATGAGCCAAAAAATAATGGGTGATGTAATATTATAAGGAATATTCCCAATCACACGAACCAAATTTTTGACAGGCAAATTTTCTATATCCTGAAGAAGTACATCTCCGTGGACAATATTCAACCCTTTCAAAGATTCTCGATTTTTTAAATGCTCAATGAGCATTGGATCTATCTCAATGGCGACCATCTCTTTTACTTTAGGAAAGATCAATTCGGTAAGCGCTCCCTCACCAGGTCCAATTTCAAGAATACAGTCCGATTTTTTTGGATCAATAGTTCGAACAATTTTCTCTAAGAGATTTCTGTCAACTAGAAAATTTTGTCCCCACCTTTTTCGGAATGGATGGTCTATTTTTTTACTCATTTATGTATTGCAGTGAAGATTGCAAAGAATTATTTTAATTATTGAGTTCATACACTAAGCCCTCACTTTTTTTCTGTTTCCGTCATACAGGGAGAAAAAATAAAAAGAGTTAAAGAGTATGATGTTTATTTTAGCGCACATATGGATTTTATTTTATTTAGGTAACCCAAAAAGGCTCGTAGCATTCGCTGAAGTTTTTTCTGCTATAAGTTTCAGCGGCACATTGTGGATCTCTGCTAGTTTCTCTGCTACAAACCGTGTTCGTCCCGGTTCGTTGGGTTTACCGCGGTGGGGAACCGGACTCAGATACGGAGAATCTGTTTCAACCAAAATTCTATCTAAAGGTAAGTCCTTTGCTACTTCCGGTAAGTGACTATTTTTAAAGGTGAGATTCCCAGAAAAAGAAATGAAGTACCCCAATTCTATAAATGCTTTAGCGGTTTCCAAATTGCTGGAAAAACAATGTGCCACACCCCGTACATCAGGAAATTCTTTTAATATTTTTATAACATCATCATCCGCGTCACGATTGTGAAAAATGACCGGTTTTTTCAAATACTGGGCAATACCCATTTGGGTTCGAAAAACATCTTTTTGGATCTCAGGATCAGAAATATTCCTGAAATAATCCAAACCCATCTCCCCCACGGCGACCATGGAATCAAAGGTCATGAGGTCATAGATCTGATCCACAAAGTCCTCCGGGGCATCCTTTGCATCGTGAGGATGTACGCCGGCTGATGCAAAAATATTTTCATGGGATTCTCCCATTAAGAGACATTCTCTCGCATCTTCCATATTAGTGGCCACGCAAATGAATCGATTTACGCCCAGATCATGGGCACGATCCAGGACGCCGGGCAGATCGTTTTTCAGATCATCGTAAAATAAGTGGCAATGAGTATCGATTAGCATTTATCTATTTCTTCTTGTAAAATGATGGCCAAAAGTAAATTGATTTTACCAATATCACGATCATGAAATTTCAAAAAATGACTATGCTCCTATTTCTTCTTTCTATAGGATTCTCCCTATCTTCACGAGATGGTGATACGCTGGTGGTCCACCCTATCACTTGGGAAACACCAAGTCCGGAAGGCTGGGGCGCCCAATATAAACAGATAATCCAGTTTCCTGAAGGAAATGAATCCTGGGCAAAGATCATCATGGTGCAAACGTTAAAATGTGATTCTGCCACCCAAGGAGATAAATATCCCTGTGGAGAATGGGACTACATTTGGAACACATTTGTTGATGTTCCCAGGGGAGATTCAA
>CAJWPW010000308.1 GCA_913045415.1 uncultured Fidelibacterota bacterium
ATGTGGGCGCCGTTATCGTTCGGGGAAAAACGATTTTAGCTACAGGTTATAATGGTTCTATCCGTGGATTGGCCCATTGTGATGAAGCGGGACATGAAATGGAAAATACCCATTGCGTCCGGACCATACATGCAGAAGCCAATGCCATTGTGCAATCTGCCCGTCATGGTGTTCGGTTGGAAGATAGTGAGATTTATGTAACCGCTTCCCCTTGCTATGATTGCTTTAAACTGATTGCCAACGCTGGTATTAATAAAATATATTTTGGTGAATTCTACCGTGATGAGCAGATCATGGAACACGCCAAAGAATTGGGAATACAATTAGTCGATTTGTCTAAGTAAACCACTGATGCGGTTTACACCTTTTATTTTCAATTAATTTGAAACCGTTTCAACGGTTTCAAAAATATTACGTTTGGAAAAAGTAATTAAGTTTTACAAATAAAGAATTGGCTTTGGTGTTATACCATTCCTCATCTGCCGAAGAATAATATCGGTTATCATTCAGATTATAAACCACATAAAGGAGACTCCCCGGTAAATATTCCCATCGAAATACAAAAGTACCCACCTGATTATTAATTTTGAAATCTTCATCTCCCGTATAATTATAGGGTTCCACTTTATTTGTTTTTTCCTCAACCAAGCGATTATAGGTTACATAATCCATATCAATTTTGAATGGCTGATAAAATGCTTCAAATGTCATGGTGGGTGAAAAAGCCCAATTTAACCGAAAATTAATATTCTGCATTTTTTGTTCTGTGGTCGCATATATAATATGGGTTCGAATCGAATCTTCTTCTATCCCAACCCACTGCATGGAACTTGGATGATCCCCATTATGGGTTGCTACTGAAAAATTGATATAATCTGTGGGTCTTAGCATTAACATAAGATTATAACTATGACCCCATCCACGAACTTTGCCATGGGTAAATTTAACATTTGGACTGATAATAATTCGTTTTCGACGGTCAGTAGAAATATTAATATCATATTCCTGTACCGCTTCATCCTTGTAGACCATGGCCCTTGAGTCCCGAAATAAATCGTCATCCTCAAATACTTCCGGGCGAATTTCCATTCCCCAACCAACACTCCAATAATTCATGAAAGTATTTTCCTGACTAATATCGATTTCTTTTCTTGTAATTAAACCGTCCCCCGTCCCCCTCAAACTCGCTCTCATGCTCAGGGACTGTTTTAAAAATATGCCTTTAGGTACGTCGCGACGAATGTTTCCTCTGATTCCCATATCCCAATTATTGTTACGCCGCATAAATCCCATATCATTCACGTCAAAGTTTTTATCATACACGCCACCCCAAATAAAGCCATCCCACCAAACGGGATTGCGATAACTCAAACTAAACCGACCCGCATTTCCAGGATTCTCACTCCCTCGCGAATGAGCAACTTGTCCATTAAAATGCAGTTTATTATCTTTAAACTTCAATCGCCAATCCAGATTAAATCCATTTAACGCATTTCCGTTCTTTCTTCGCAAATCAGTGGTCATAAATCCGATCGTTGAAATATCATTAATAACGGCTTTTTCTATCCTACCAATAAAATAATTTGTGTATGGCTCAATAAGAAATTTTTCCCTTTTTACCTTGCCTGCATCATCATATTCCCACGTACCATATTCTTCATTGGTCACAGCGTTAATAAACCCATATCGCAATCCAGAGTTTGTTTCTCCCAAAACTTTGGCAGCACCTAAGATTGTGGTAGCCTCTGGTCGATCTACAATTGATCCAGATTCCGGGCTGTAAAATCCTGGTCGCTGACCAATCCTACGGGAGTTGAACAAATTGAGTCTGCTTTTGAAAAAATTGGCTCCTTGCACAAAAAATGGCCTGCGTTCATCGAGCCGCGTTTCAAAAGCGGATAGGTTGAGTACTGATGGATCTGTTTCCACCTGGCCAAAATCAGGGTTAAAGGTCATATTCAGATTTGTGATCGAATTAATGTTGTACTTGACATCCAGACCAAAATTGCTACTCTTTTCCAAATCTTCTGTTTCAGTCTGACCCTGAAGCAAATAGGGGCTCAGTTCTAAATTTTTGGGTTGTGGAATATCTTGAAGTCCTTTCAGAATCCCATAGTGGGGTATCATTCCTCTTACACCTTTTGCACGGCCTGGCCATTGCATTTCTTCCTGTTGACCA
>CAJWPW010000309.1 GCA_913045415.1 uncultured Fidelibacterota bacterium
TCCTGCGCCGCGGTGGAGCCTGCTTCCCGAATGTGGTAGCCGCTGATGGAAATCGTATTGAATTTCGGCATGTGTTCGGTGCAATAAGCCAGCATATCCGTAATGATACGCATGGATGGTTTCGGCGGGAAGATCCATTCCTTTTGTGCAATGAATTCCTTCAAGATATCATTTTGGAGGGTGCCGCGGAGTTGATCCAATGGCACACCTTGTTTTTCTGCCACAGCAATATAAAATGCAAGGAGAACAATGGCTGGACCGTTAATGGTTTGGGAAACGGAAATCTCACCCAAATTGATGCCGTCAAAAAGTGTTTCCATGTCCGCGAGAGAAGAAACACTAACGCCACATTTCCCTACTTCTCCTTTTGAATAGGGATGGTCCGGGTCATACCCCATTAGGGTGGGCATATCATAAGCTACGGAGAGACCGGTTTGTCCTTTTTCTAATAATTTTTTGAAACGGTGGTTGGTTTCTTCCGGTTTACCAAATCCAGCAAACTGACGCATGGTCCAGAGTTTTCCACGGTATAAATTGGGATGGACACCCCGAGTGTATGGGAATTGCCCCGGGAATCCGATCTTCTCCATGTAATCACCATTTGGAGAATCAGGGAAGTAACACAGATCCAGTTCTTCGCCGGATAAGGTATCAAAATCTGCGTCACGAGTTGGCATAGATTTAGTGGTTTTTTCCCACCGGTTTAATCCATCTTGAAATAGAGTTAATTGTTCACTCATAGTCTAAATTTATTTTTGTAACCTTCCAGTTCTGAAAATTGTCCAACCTTCATATAACATCCATAAAATCAGGGTGGCTAATATACCATCTATCACCAATAAAAGTCGATTGTTCCCGACGAAGGATTGGGCATTTACTACCAGAGATGTGAGCGTGGTTATAGTAATAAAAACAAAAGGGATGACCAGTGGCAAAACGGGTTTATTTTTTTTCCAAAAATAGATGGATAGCACCATTAAGGTTAAAGCTGCCAACATTTGGTTAGATGCGCCAAAAATGGGCCACAATACCCAACCTGCCTGTGTTGATTCACCAGTCACAGGATCAGTAACATTCCATAAGGTCAGCGCTAGTGCCGGCAAAATGGCCACAAATGTGGCAATATAACGATTTTTCAATAACGGAATATCAATGGTTTGACCCACTTCTGTGAGAATGAATCGTTGAATTCTTGTTGCTGTATCTAAAGTTGTTGCGGCAAATGAAATGACTAATACAGCCATGATCGTTTTGGCAAGTGTTTGTGGAATTCCCAGAGACTGGATCAAAGCACCACCACCTAATACAAAAGCTGTTGCTTTATTGGTGGATGCATGAGCCCATGTATCATAATAAATATTCCAATTAAGATTATCTACAGCGCCAATAGAAGGTAGATTGCAATTTGTAACCAAAGAAATTCCCGCCACTGCCGTAATGGTGGAAGCCAAGGCCAATGTTCCTTCCCCAAGCATGGATCCATACCCGATCATTTTTGTATCCTGAATATTGGATACTTGTTTTGATGTGGTACCGGATGCTACCAATCCATGAAATCCACTAATAGCTCCACAGGCGATGGTCACAAATAATAAAGGGAATAAACCTGGAACTCCCTCGCCTGCTGATCTTATCATGGGTGCTTCTACAACCGGCTGAGCAATGGCTATTCCCATAAAGATCAAGGCCAAACCAACAATCAATTGATGACTGTTTATATAGTCCCGTGGCTGGAGTAACAACCAAACCGGGAGAAGGCTGGCAATCCCGGAATAAATAAATAGTAAAATGATCCAAAGAGTAGATTGGGAGGCTTTGTCCATTCCAATGGCTTCGAATGAAAGTGGTGTGAAAGATCCGATATACACAAAAACATACAGCAGAATTAAGGCAATGATCGAGGGAATCAAAGCATCCACTTTTTTTCGATATAGTAAAAATCCAACGCCGAGTGCAATAATTATTTCAATATTTACAGGCAGGACGGCTGTAGGAATACTCACAAAAAGTCCTGCAATTGCCATAGCAAAAACAGCCAGCACCAGCCAACTTAACATCATGACAAAAATCAGGAACATGGTTTTTACACGCTTGTTGATAATAGTTCCAGTAATGTCTGCAATCGTCTTCCCTTTTTCCCGGACAGATACCACAAGCGCACCAAAATC
>CAJWPW010000310.1 GCA_913045415.1 uncultured Fidelibacterota bacterium
CGAACAGAAGTTTTTCAACCGTATTTTTGTCCAACCTACACTTTTCATATAATCCTGCTTGTAGCCTTTGCCGTTGGGCTTCAAATAAAATAACTGCATTCGCCACAGACACATTCAAGCTTTCCACCATACCCTGCATGGGAATTTTGATCTCTTCATCTACCATATCCAAAGTTTCCGGTGAAATTCCATCCAACTCAGCACCCAACACAATGACAGATGGTTTGGTATAATCAACTTTACGATAATCAATCGCTTTTGCACTGCCATTGGCAGCATAAATAGAAAAACCACTTTGCTTCAATTCAGAGATTACATTGGGTACAGAATGATGGATATGAAGGTTCACCCAATGGTTTGATCCACTGGCAGATTTTAAGTTCACACCCACTTTCTGTTCATTAGAAGAGATTCCATGTATATCACTGATCCCAACCGCATCGCAAGAACGAATAATGGCAGCAAGGTTGTGTGGCTTATGGACATTATCCAAAACTACCGTCAGGTCTGGCTGACGTTTGTTTAAAATATCTTTTATCTTTTGGAATCGTTCAGGGGTCATTTTATTAATTTAAATTACATCCAATGATTTCATCCAAATCTATAAAGAAAAAAGCAAAGGAACTTGGGTTTCATAAGGTGGGGATCGCAAAAGCAGAACCAACACCCAAAGAAAAAACAGATCTTGAATCCTGGCTCATGCAAGGTCACCATGCCACCATGGAATGGATTATTAAAAGAAAAAATGAACGTGGCGATATCCAAACCTATTTTCCTGAAGCAAAATCAGTCATATCGATTGGACTTAATTATTTTGTAGGGAAGGATCAATCTAATATACATTCAGATTACAAGTTATCTAATTACGCTTGGGGAGATGATTACCACGATGTTATCAAAAAACGACTTTTCCAATTATTGGGCTGGATTAAAGAAACTCATCAGGATGTGAAGGGAGTCGTATGTACGGATACTTCCCCTGTTATGGATAAAGTTTGGGCACAACGAGCCGGTCTTGGCTGGTTGGGGAAACACACGAATTTGATCACGAGAGATCATGGAAGTTGGCTTTTTTTAGGGGAATTGATTCTTGATATTGAATTGGATTATGATGCCCCATTTAATGACGATCTTTGCGGGAGTTGTACTGCCTGTATTGATGCGTGTCCCACGCAAGCATTGGATGAATACCAGATCGATGCGGGAAAATGTATTTCCTATTTGACTATTGAGCATCGTGGCAAATTGCCTGAGAATCAAAATGATCTTCAGGGCTGGATCTATGGATGTGATATTTGTCAGGAAGTGTGTCCCTGGAATGAAAAATTTTCGGAGACATCAGTTCTTCCTGAATTTCAACCACGACAAGAAATTTTGAATTGGACCAATGAAGATTGGCAAAATCTGGATGAAGAGCAATTTCGTAAATTATTTAAAGGTTCTGCGGTAAAACGAACCAAGTATGTTGGTTTGAAAAGGAATATTGAAAATAATACTTCACCCTGAGTAAGGCGAAGAGTGATTCAATAATTAACTATATTAGAAATCTTAATAGTTCTAAGGGGAGTTTATCATGCCAAAAGTAGGAGTCGTATTGTCGGGCTGTGGTGCCCAGGACGGTGCAGAAATTCATGAATCTGTTATTACACTTTTAGCTCTGGATCGGGCAGGAGCAGAGGTCACCATCATGGCACCGGATATGAATCAGTTTCATGTAATCAATCATTTGAATAATGAAGAAATTGACACATCCCGGAATATTTTGATCGAGTCCGCCCGGATTGCCCGTGGGAATATAGTGGATGTGGCCACTGTCACTGGAAATGAATTAGATGCATTGATTTTTCCTGGTGGCACAGGGATGGCAAAGAATATTTTTGATTATGCTATGGCTGGACCGGATTGCACAGTAATAAAAGATGTACAACGCCTTACAATGGAAATCATAGAGGCAGGAAAACCTTTAGGTGCCATCTGCATTGCGCCAGTTATGGTGGCAAAAGTGTTACAGAAAATGGGTCGAAGCGGAAAAGTGACAGGCGGTTGTGATAAACAAATTACTGCAGACATTCAATCCATGGGAATTGAAACGGAGCAGGCAGGTGCAGGAGAGATTGTGGTAGATGAAGAGAATAAGATCATATCCACGCCGGCGTACATGGA
>CAJWPW010000311.1 GCA_913045415.1 uncultured Fidelibacterota bacterium
CCTTCCCCGGTTGCCAAATTCACTAATAGGTCCTTATCATTTTCTGAAATATAATTCAGTGCTTTCCTATGGGCTATGGCTAAATCGGATACATGAATATAATCACGAACTCCTGTTCCATCATGGGTGTCATAATTGTCTCCAAAAACCTGCATTTTTTCTCGTATCCCAGCTGCTACTTCCATAGCAATGGGAATCAAATTTAGGGCATTTCTTTCTCTCCCTTTGATGCGTCCTTTAATATCATACCCGGCAGCATTGAAATAACGTAGAACTCCAAACCTGATCCCTTTTAACTCACTGAACCATTTCAGATTTTTTTCAACTTGCAATTTGGTCTCACCATAATAACTGATCGGTTCGGTAGGATGGTTTTCATCAATGGGAATATACTCAGGATTACCATAGACGGATGATGTGGATGAAAATACAAATCTTTTTATTCCATGCCTGTCGCAAGCATTCAAAAGATTGATTGTACCGATTAAATTATTATGGGCATATTTAGCAGGATCTGTCATGGACTCTCCTGCCGCTTTCCAAGCGGCTAAGTGGATAATGCCATCAAATCCAACAGACAACACTGAATCCAAATCAGAATCTGAATGCGTGCTCCCTTGCACAAATATCGACCTTGGATCAATATTTTCTTCCAATCCAAGGGACATATCATCTAAGATGGTAACATCATGTCCCTGATCAATTAATTCATAAACAACATGAGAGCCAATGTATCCGGCACCACCTGTGACTAATATTTTCATGATACAGCTATTCCTAAATCTTTTTCAAATTCATCAATTTCATCCCGAATCTTTGCCGCTTTTTCAAATTCTAGTTTTTCTGCTGATTCCAGCATGGCTTTTCGTAGTTCTATTAAGATCATCTGTTTTTCTGTTTCCGGTAAATGATCTTTATCGTATCTAGGGACATAAACTTCATCCACATGCCGCATAGAATCTGCAACAGCAGTGGAGATTAGGATCTCATCAACAGATTTATAAATTGTTTTTGGTGTGATGGCGTGTTTTTTATTGAACTCTGCCTGCACCTTTCTTCGCTGCTTGGTTGTATCCACAAGGTATTGCATGGCTGCAGTGATTTTATCCCCATACAAAATAACCAGTCCTTCTATATTCCGTGACGCCCGCCCCGCAACCTGGAGTAATGAAGTTTTTGACCGCAGGAATCCTTCTTTATCCGCATCCAATACCGCTACCAAACTCACTTCTGGCAAGTCCAATCCTTCCCGTAGCAAATTGATTCCAACCAGTACATCAAACTCACCCAGCCTTAAATCTCGCAAGATTTGAACTCGTTCCAACGTAGCAATGTCAGAATGAAGATAGCGAACCTGGATATTAAGTCCTGTCAAATAATCTGTTAGATCTTCCGCCATTCGTTTTGTGAGAGTTGTCACGAGTACGCGTTCTCTCCGTTTGGCTCGATAACGAATTTCTCCCACGAGGTCATCAATTTGACCACGTGTTTCCCGAATATCCACTTCAGGATCCAGCAACCCTGTGGGCCGAATAATTTGTTCTACCACAACACCTTTGGTCAGTTCCAGTTCTCTATGGGAAGGTGTTGCCGAGGTAAATATAATTTGTTTTTGTGCTTTAAAAAATTCATCATATTTCAGAGGACGATTATCAAGTGCACTAGGAAGACGAAATCCATGTTCCACCAATGTTTCTTTTCGTGCCCTGTCGCCATTATACATTCCCTGGATTTGAGGAAGTGTCACATGGGATTCATCCAAAATTGTGAGCGAATTATCAGGGAAAAAGTCCTGTAAGGTATAAGGGGTTTCTCCCGGTGCTCGATCTGCAAAGAATCTGGAATAATTTTCGATTCCCGAACAATAACCAAGCTCAACCATCATTTCAATATCAAAATTGGTTCGCTGCTCCAATCGTTGAGCTTCCAATAGTTTATTGTGACTTCGAAGAAAGTCCAACCTGTCCGTCAATTCCTGGCGAATCTCACCAATCACTCGCAATGTGGTTTCTTTATCGGTGACAAAATGTTTTGCCGGGAAAATGACTGCTGTATGAATAATTTCCTTGATTTCGCCTGTTAATGAATCAAATTTCGTGATAGAATCCACATCCGTTCCAAACATCTCAATCCGGATGCATGCATCTTCATAGGCAGG
>CAJWPW010000312.1 GCA_913045415.1 uncultured Fidelibacterota bacterium
AATACAAACTACTTAAACTTATTTGTGATATGCAAACTGGGTTAGGAAAGAAGAATTGGAGAAGTGGGTTTAGGAGCTGAGTATGATATTAACCAATATGATAATATCTTGGATATTGATTTCACCATCACCATTTAAATCTGCACAAGTGAAATCAGCTGATATCCCTATGACATTATTTACAAGAAGTATAACATCCTGAATATTGACCATGCCATCCATATTAAGGTCACCTTCAGCGTTGCATTCTATTGTCATATTCCAGATAACTTCAGATTCTAACAAACTCAAAGGATCGTTGCGGACTAAATCGGATAAATCTTTTACTACAACCTTAACTTCATGCTCCCCTTCAGAATATAATGATGCTTCGAGTTCTAAGTTTGTGCTACCCTGAAGTATAGGCTGCTCATCAATAAACCAATCAATTGTTATAGAATTTGGTATATTTAGAATGGGATTAATACTGAAATATTCTGTCCCAAAAACAGGAACTATCAACTCAAGATTTTCTGGAAAATACGAGTCAATCAGATCTAATATGGAATAAACAGATTTAATGGTCTGTTCCGCACACACAGAGCAGAAAGGTGGGCCCAGATACCGCATTTTACAGTTTTGATGAGGTCTGTACCAATTATATCCTGGATCTTCATATTGATATATTCCAATGTCATTATCATATAACCATGGATTCCATTTATTTAATAATGGGTTTGATTCTTGAGTCATATTTGCTGCTTCCCAGCCAGAATACCAATATTCATCAGCTAATCCTGCAAAAGAATGACCCAATTCATGAACCGCAATCTCTGTACTTGCTGCATTCCTAGAAAACGTAGCAAATGCTCCCCCTGAACCACCATAAATTGTCGTATTTACCATTAAGAAAACGATGTCCCATTGGGGTGTATTATCGATCAGCACATCATATGCTGCTGAAGTATTAAGTGGGACCAATAAACGATGTATTCCATAATAGTCAAAAGTACTATTAAAATATGTATCTGCATAAAATACATTACCAGCATCACCCCCGCAATCGTTAGCAGTACCAGGGTGATCAGTTCCTGATTCATTTGAAGGTACTTCAATAGCAAATACATTAAAATAATTAATATAATTAGAATAAGGAACTGCACTAAACAGCCCTTCAACTACCTCTCCTACATCATCTATATAATCATTCATTTCTTCCTGTGTATAACCATCGCCCAAAAAAACAATATTTACTCTTGAATCCTGATCTCCATTGATCATGATATCCGTAACAGGGAATACCTCTCCTGTAAGCATTGAAATCAAACTTATGCTCATGAAAAGAAACTGGCAATATGTAATTATTGAACTATTTATCATTCAATTTAATCTCACTCATTTTTTCAATATTCTCACTGTTTCCCTGGGATCTAAAAAATTCTATTTTATCCACATTATCAAAAACAGGAACCTTGATTATAAAATATGCACTATCTAAAATAAATGTACTCTTTGTATGAGGTTCATCAATCATTTCTTCATAATAAACTATTTTAGGATTGATAAGCCCACCTTCAAAGAGTATATTATTTTCTGTATTTATTAATTTATATAAAATAGGATTATGGATATGTTTATCAACTTTAGCTACCTTTAACTTGGCGTCAATAAATTTTGAATTGTAGAGGGATATACTGTCATTACTATCTATACCAAACTTATATATATAGTACCCTTTGTCTATGCTATAAAGACTTGAGAAGACTATAAAAATCATCATTATGTAATTAATTATTTTCATAATTCATATCTCCTGCTGGTATTACCTGTAGATAGGTATTCATTATTATATGTTCTTACGAGCATTTTTATCATATTGTATTTTATCACTTGAATCATACAACAGACAATAGAGGTTTCATCCTGTTACATCAGAATGAGCGTTGGATTATTTACTACTGAGATATATGCAAACTGGGTTAGGAAGGAAGAATTGGAGAGGTGGGTTTAGTTACCAAGTATGATATTGACCAGTATTATAATATCTTGGATATTGATTTCGGCATCACCATTTAAATCCGCACAAGTGACATCGGCTGACATCCCTATGACATTATTTACCAGAAGTATAACATCCTGAATATTGACCATGCCATCCATATTAAGGTCACCTTCAG
>CAJWPW010000313.1 GCA_913045415.1 uncultured Fidelibacterota bacterium
TACTGTTTGGCGTCTTTCATGGTTATTTTTTTATTTTATAAGTTTGAACTGAATTTTAAATGAATTTTTGCGTCTGATAAGGTGCCGGAAAACCCCGCTGCAATATTTATCATAATTTTTCCGTTATATTGACGGAAACCCAGGCCATATCCGGGCTGGATATTAAGACCATCAGCAAATGGAATATCTGTAAATAAAAATAATTGTGACCGATCCATATCTCCCATAATCCATTCGGAAGATTGTACAATCACCCAATCTGCATTGAATTGGTTTTCATGGTAACCCCGCAACGAACCGGTACCCCCAAATTTGACCTGTTTTGAATAGGGCAATTGTCGTCCGTCAACCCAATTGACACTGGCCCACACAGAAAAATACAGGGTGGATTCTTTCCAGGTTTTATACTGTCCAAATTCCATCTCTAATTCCGCTGATTTTTCTATACCTTCACCATCGGAATATCTGCCTAAATTAATCATACTTTCCCAGTGATTTCCATCAGAGGGAAGCCATCGATTATTTCGACGGTCAGCCGAGAATCCCATCATGATTGATTCTGTCTTATAAGATTCATCCAATATTAGATCGAGGGTGGATTCTTTTTTACCCCCAAACATCCAAATGCCCATTGGCCACAACCCTGTAATGGCTCCCATAGTAGATTCGGAAACATAATTTTTTTCCACAAAATCCTGGTCAAATCCGATTCGAGATCCCAAAGGAAGGCTGAATAAAAAAGGCCTTTCATACGAAAAATTCATGTATCGAGATTTCGCTGTGGGCTGTCGCCATTCTACATCCATAGATGTACCCTGTTTCCGAGAATTTTCTAAATGAATGTCGAATTCGCCTGTTGTGATCCATTTTCCGTCATTCCCCTTGCTGGCGCCAATGATGCCACTGATTTCACTTTTGAATTGGGGATGGAAATCCACCACGGCCGCAATTTGTTTTTCTCCATATCGGGCAAATGAAACAATTGTTTGATCGTTAATAAAGGGATATGCGCTTCGAATGACCTCTAGCTGACTCATAACCTGATTTTGATCTGTTTGTCCCAATAATGGGCGAAATAAGCGGCGCAACACCCTTAACTTAATCGATCCATCCTCCCGAAAATCAACTGAATCTATAGTTGCCGGTTTTGAAATAAAATCATAGCCCATTGATTCGTTTAATCGATAATAGCTTTTCCACTCCCCTTTTGCTTCCAGATTAGCATAAAGTGTTGAGTCAATCCTCTGGCCGTAGGTGATGGATAAAAACGTGAATATTGCGATTATTCTAAAAATGGGCACGGACTTCTCCCTGGAATTTGATAAATCCGTCATATCGTTCATCATCTATGTAAAACAATGTGGCATTGACTGAAAGTGATTTCCCTAAAAACATAGACCCCATGATGTTCGCCCTTATGGTTTGGTTATTGGCAATCCCCTTCAATGCTTCTGGTGGCATGGATTCAAATCCATTGGCCAGATAATATTCCATATTTCCTTCGATTCGGCCATCCTTCCCAATGAATTGGGTCCAATGTGTTTTGATTCCATTGGCATCTACTGTTTTTGATTCGTATGAACCGAGTTCAATTATATCAGTATAATAAATAGCTTTTATTTCCCATTGAAATTGATTGGTACTTCTCCCCTTCATTCCTAATTCTGAATAAAATCCATTTATATAGCGGGAGGTAATGCGATCATTTTCAGATTCAACCCTGGTTTTATGATAATTGCCATCAAATATTATATGGTTCTTTTGTTGAAGACCAATCTGAGATTCGATGCCATATTCAATCCGATCTCTGGTTTCCCATCCCCGTGCATCTAAGCCATTAAAATTCATTGTAAACTGATTCCAAATCCGGTGACGATCCTGACTACCTCTTTTCCTATAAATAAATTCGTTTCTTATGTTTAGGCGCGATTGCTGCACATCGTTGTTAAGTTGATAATTACCCAATGAAAATGCGGGACCATGATAATCCATCCGGTTAAGGAATCTATATTTCCAGTTTTTAAGACGATTAAATTTCCATTTTGAGAAATCGATAGAAAAGCGCATTAATCCATCCAATTGCGAACCATGTTTACGGTCCCCGGTAAAAACCGTATGGGCTACGTATGCACCGTTGGGGTCGGATATATATT
>CAJWPW010000314.1 GCA_913045415.1 uncultured Fidelibacterota bacterium
TCACTTAGTTTACACCTCAATCTATATTAAAATAAACAATTAATAAGTTTCAGCAACTTCGTTTATTTAATTTTGATCTAGTTTGTGACTAAAACTATGCTTAACCAAATTATTGTGTTTAGCAGGTTTACTCTTTAATCTACAACTGTAGCGGTAACTGAAGGATATGCGGAGCATAAGCGGAATAGAATAGCCGTTTATTTTCCAAGCCTAACTAAACAGATTGCAGAAATGCCAAAAACGTTGGATTTGGTCGAAGGCGTACAATGACCCTAATAATTGCTCTTAAAAATATCCCTTAAATACATAAGTATCAGAAATCTCTAATAAACCCTATTAATATCTTGTATTAGTATCTGGTGGACAACAGAATAGGTGAGTATTTTGTTTATAGATATTTAGGTTAGTGGGGTGTAATATTTCAATTCATTCGGTGGCAATATTGTCTCTTGGAAAAACATAATCATCCTTATCATGGTTATTCTTAATAAGAAACAAATCAATAAAATCGTTGCTATGAACGAAGCTATTGAAGCAATGAAAACTGCTTTCGTTCAGTTAAGCAACGGAGAAGCAATCATTCCAACACGATTGAGCACGGATGTCCCAGATAAAAATGCCACATCCCTGGTGATGCCAGCTTATTCATTGGACAGTCCATATTATACAGTAAAAGTAGTGTCGGTGAATTATTCCAATCCTCAAAAAGGGTTGCCATTACTTCATTCATCGGTTCAGGTTTTTGATGCTTCTAAAGGAAACATGGTGGCAACTTTAGATGGAGAATCCGTTACAGCCATCCGGACTGGTGCAGTATCCGGTCTGGCGACTGGTATTTTGGCAAAAAAAGACGCAAAGGTCGGCGCTGTTTTTGGTACGGGTGTACAAGCAAAATCACAGGTTGAAGCTATTTTGGCAGTGAAAAATCTGGAAAAGATACTAGTGTTCAGCCGCACTAAGGAATCAGCTAAATTATTTTGTAACCTCATTTATGATACCTTTGGTATTAAAGCCAGTACCGGGAATAAAGATTCATTAAAGGAAGCAGATGTGATCTGCACAGCTACACCATCGAAAAAACCACTGTTTGATCATGGGGATCTCAACCTGGGAGTTCACATTAATGCCATTGGTTCCTTCAAACCTCACATGCAGGAAATTCCCGTTGAAACAGTTATTAATTCAAAAGTAATCGTTGATAAAAGAGAAACATGTACGGTGGAAGCTGGGGATCTTATCATTCCAGTAGAAGAAGGGATATGGTCTTTTGATTTGGTTCATGGAGAATTGGGACAAGTAATTTCAGGAGAAGTCTCTGGAAGGGATTCAGAGAAGGAGATTACATTATTCAAATCTGTGGGAAATGCTATTCAGGATTTGGCGTTGGCAAATATGATCATGAAAAAAATAAATCATGATAGAAGTTAATAAACTTAAGAATTGGAATCCGCCTGATGGATGGACAGAGTTCCAAACCATTGATGCTCATACAGAGGGAGAACCACTCCGAATTATTTTATCAGGATACCCGGAGTTAAAAGGGAAAACGCTTTTGGAAAAAAGAACTGATGCACAGAATCATCATGATGAATTACGAAAAACACTCATCTGGGAGCCCCGGGGACATGCGGACATGTATGGTGCTATCATCGTTGAACCGGACACTGCCGGCGCAGATTTTGGTGTAATTTTCATTCATAATGAAGGCTACTCCACAGGTTGTGGTCATGCCATTATAGCTCTGACAAAAGTCTTTGTGGAAACGGGATTAATTTCCATGAACGAACCAGAAACAGTAGTGAAAATGGATGTGCCATCCGGATTCATTAAATCCTACGCAAAAATTAAAAATGGACAGGTAACCGGCGTGCGATTTGAGAATGTCCCGTCTTTTGTTCAATCACTTGATACAGAAGTTGATGTACCTGGACTTGGAATGATTAATTATGATCTTGCTTTTGGTGGTGCATTTTATGCTTTTGTAGATGTTGCACAACTTGATTTGGATTGCAAACCGGAATACCAAAATCAATTGATTGAGACCGGAATGAAAATAAAGCATGCGGTTATGGATTCGGTTGAAATGGTTCATCCCTTAGAACCAGATATGAATTTTCTTTATGGGACAATTTTCACTGGTGTATCAAAGGA
>CAJWPW010000315.1 GCA_913045415.1 uncultured Fidelibacterota bacterium
TCCATAAAGCCCACCTACTCCTTCTTCTAAAGGTATCACTAGGCCTTGATGGTTTGCGAGCCATGAATCATCAACCTCTGGATCTATTAAAAAATAACACTGTGTTACCAATTCAAGATTCTCTGGTGTTGTGATCTTATAATGAAAATGTCTAGGGCGCCCTGTATAGTATCCCGGCCAAATGGATTCAAAAGCATATTCACCGTTTTCATCAGTCAACATTTGTCCACGTAGATTATAGGGGTCTTCATCGGTGTTCCCTGAATCGCATTCCTGATATATAGTGTAACATCCATCATCATTGGCATGCCACACATCAACAATGGCATTTTGAATTGGAGTTTCGCAATTATTCGCTTTTACGGTTCCAGCAATATAGATACGTGTACCTGGTTCGTCTATATTGGCTAAAACCGCTCTGTAGGGATGATTTTCGGCCCAATAGGGCCCCAGTATATCATTATTGGTTACATTACAGTCCTGGCTACTTAATAATGCTGTGGGCACTATACTAACTGCGGTAGCACCCATTAGCCCTGTTTTAATAAAGTCTCTGCGTTTCATGGAAGAAACTAAATCACTTTAAGCTGAGTTTCTAGAAGCATTAATATTTCCAAATAGAGACCTTATAATCATTTTGTCCAGTATTTCTTTTTGTTCATCAGCTAAATCATTTTCTCTCAATTTCATAAGTGCGTATTGCTGAATAACGAGTAGAGGCAATACAGTTTCTTCCCTAAGGGCAATAGATTCTTTTATACTTTCGTTTTTTTCTAATAATTCATTTTGTCCAGAGATTTTCAAAATAAGTTTTTTGGTTAAATCATATTCCCTTTTAAGGATTGACCAAAAATCACCAAAAACTGGATCGTTTTTCATGTAGCGTGTTAAGGGAAAATATGTTTTACACATACTCTGCATAGAATTTTCAATTAATGCTCTAAAAAAACCTGACTGGTTATACAGTGAATAAACATCATCTATTTTGCCTTGGTCTTCCATTTTTTTTAAGGCGGTTCCTAGTCCAAAATACCCTGGAATATTTTGTTTTAACTGAGACCATGCGCCCACAAATGGGATAGCTCTTAGCTGGCTTAGGTCCAGCTTGTCTGACTTTGATCTTTTGTCTGGGCGTGAACCAATATTTGTCCGGTTGTAATATTTTAATGGTGACATTTCCACAAGAAAAGGCGTAAAGAGTTTGTGGTTTTTTAATTCTGTATAAGCATCCAATGAATGCCGACTCATGTCATTTAAAACGGTTTGTTCTTTGTCTTTAAGCTTTTTGTGTTCATCGTCAAAAATTAAATTATCTAATCCGGCAGTCATGAGTTGTTCTAAATTAAATCGAGCAGATTCAATGGTTCCAAACTTGCTGGATATTGTTTGACCCTGGATGGTAATTTGTATTTCTGTTGATGCAATTTTTGACCCCAAAGACACATAATAATTATGGGTATTCCCTCCACCTCGGGCTGGTGGGCCTCCGCGCCCATCAAAGAATACTATTTTAATACCATATTTTTCGGACAGCGTTGATAGCGCCTCGCGGGCCTTATAGATATTCCAATTGGCACTTAAATAACCTCCGTCTTTTGTGCCATCAGAAAAACCGAGCATGATTGTTTGTTTATTTTTTCTTTGCGTTAAATGTTTTCTATAAATATTATTTTCAAATAATGCGGTTACTATAATTTCGGCGTTTTTTAAATCATCAATTGTTTCAAAAAGTGGAATAAAATCTATAGGAATATTTTCACCTGGAAATGCGGTTTGTTTCGCTAAAAAATAGGCGCTTGCAATATCCATTTCATGTTGGCAATTTGAAATAATAAAGCGGTGGCAGCCCTGTTCTCCGTTTGTTTCTTGAATCCTTTTTATTGTTTTAAATGTTTCAAGCGTATCGCCAATTCGATCATCCGTTGATGGTAAAATATCTATTGCTTTTTCATTATTAAATAGAGTATCTGCGTTAATATCCTGTTCTAATAATGTCTCTAATGAAACGTGTTGCAGTGTTTTTTCAATAACGCTTCTATCTTGTCGATAATCCAAGGCAGCGAAATAAAATCCGAATAATGTAATCCGATCGATAAAATCTTCAAGGAGCTCTTTAAAAACACCATTATG
>CAJWPW010000316.1 GCA_913045415.1 uncultured Fidelibacterota bacterium
TCTCAATAAAAAAACCAAGTGGTGGTAGCGTGGGAATTGCCTTAAAAGTATTGGATGGAAACTTTCGAGCCATGCCCATAGCCACTATGAAATTATTGGAACATTTAGAACTATTAAATCCTGTAGAACTTGAAAAATTAGATAAATTCAGAATGAAAATTTTAAGAAACCACAACCAACTTGAAATCGGCCGGATCGAGGCCATTGTAGAAACCTAAATGAGATTATTTATTATTTATTTGTTCAGTTTAACCCTCCATGCATCCACAACCCGGATTATGACCTATAACTTGTTGAACTTTCAAGATGAGAATGATCGGGAAGCTAATTTTATTTCTATATTGGATTTTGTGGAGCCAGATTTGATTATTGCTGAAGAGGTTGTGGGCCAAACCGGGTTCAGTCATTTTAAGTCTGATGTGCTTGACATTTACGAACCAGGAGAATGGACGAGTGCACCCTTTTCCAATCAAAGTGCACAGCAGGATATTGCTCTATATTATAAACATGAACATTTTTCTTTTACCAGTACATCCACAATTAATACCGCTTCTTCATCAGGGTTAAGAGATGTAGTAGAATTTGTCATGGTTCATGAATCGTCAGGTATTGAGTTCAATATTTATGGCGTTCATCTAAAGGCAAGTTCTGGAGATCAAAACGCCCAACAAAGATTAGCTGAAGCAACCATATTGAGAGACTACTTAAATACGTTGCCTGCAGGTAGTGAATTTATTGTAGCAGGTGATTTTAATATTTATTCTAATAGTTCTTCTTCCGAGCCGGCATTTAATATGCTGACCGGTGATGCTGACAATAACAATGGTAGGTTATTTGATCCTATTGACCGGATTGGCCCTTGGCACAATAACAGTTCCTATTCGGACGTCCATACTCAATCTCCAAGGACCACACAATTTGGTGGGGGAGCTAATGGCGGAATGGATGACCGCTTTGACTGGCTCTTTGTATCTGAAGTTATACTGGATGAATCATCAGAAATGCGCTATGTAGAAGATACTTATTGGGCCGTGGGGAATGACGGCAACCATTTCAATGATGCCATTAACAATGGAAATAATTCATCTGTCAATAATGCCATTGCAAATGCCCTTCATGATGCATCCGATCATTTACCTGTATATATGGATGTGTGGTTTGATGACCTTGTTTATACGGACCAAGGCATTGTGATAACAGAGATTATGCCGAATCCTGCCGCTGTTTCAGATTCCTATGGTGAGTGGTTTGAAATCCACAATACAACCGATTCCACCATTGATATTGATGGTTGGATAATCAAGGATGGTGGGAGTGATGCTCACACCATAACGAATGTTGATATGTCTGTTCCAGTGATGCCCGGTGATTATTTTGTTTTCGCCCGTAATGCTGATTCTACATTGAATGGTGGTTTAATGGCTGATTATGAATACAGCGGGTTTTTGCTTTCAAACAGCGAAGACGAAATTATTTTATTGGATGGTACCGGCGCCATTGTGGATGAGGTTCATTATAATAACTCTTGGGTATTTGGTAGCGGGGAATCCATGGAGATACATGATTTGAACACTGATAATAATGTAAGCGAGAATTGGTTTGAAGCTACACTAGCTTATGGTAATGGTGACCTTGGTACACCAGGGTCCTTCTACGATGGAACTGTTTCTGTTGATGATGATAAAGCAATTTTAACGTATTTCCAATTGGCTCCACCTTACCCAAATCCCTTTAATCCAATTACAACCATAAATATTCATGTAGAGATGGAACATGCAACGTCTCTACAAATATTTGACATGAATGGTCGGGTTGTGGAAACATTGATGAACAATGAATTATTGCATCCGGGATATTACAAATTGCAATGGAATGCAAACCAGCACGCCAGTGGAGTTTATTTTATTCAACTCACTAATGGAATATCATCCCAAATTCAAAAAGCCGTCCTCATCAAATAAATGCGTTTTTTATTCAATCTTATTCTTTTGTTTAGCTTATTGTTCGGACAAGAAAGAATGCAATATAAAGTTCAAACTGCAGAAGATGAATATGATAAATACACATCTGTGGGTAACCTCGGTCTTACCATCACCAATTTTGGCATCCTGGGAAACG
>CAJWPW010000317.1 GCA_913045415.1 uncultured Fidelibacterota bacterium
TTATTTTCTTCAGAATCATCTTTTTTCTCTTCGATTGGTTCTTCTGTTTTTTTCTTTTCTTCAATTAAATTCATTTTGAGTTCACTAACTGTATTAATCAACATTTGTTCCTCATATTCAGATAAGTTCCCTTTTGTCTTTGCCTGCATCATATTCAAAAGATCGATATAAAAAGATGCTTGATCCAAGTTTTGCTCAACCTTATCCGTCATGGGATTTTTCATTTTTCCCATTGCAATCCACGCGCTGGACTGGAACGTACCCACAAGATACATAAAAGATTGTTCCTCTTTACTTGGGTTTTCTTGAGACATAGTCTCTCCTAAAAAGTTAATTTAATTCAATATAAAGCCGGGGAATTTAATTCCACCAACTGCGAGACCAAACGATGAAAAGTGAAATGAATTTAAACGTACAAAATTCATCAAACATCTCTGTTACATGAAAAAGAAAAACCACAATTAGGATAATCACAGCATTTTACGATAAACTGATATCCTCTAAGCGATCAGAATAGTCCAGAATAAACATTTCACGAATCATTTTGTTTGATTCATTCTTTAGATTTGGATCTCTCTCTACTATTTCAAACGCTAACTTTCTTGCCATATGGATGATGGGCCCGTCTGTGACCATATTGGCAATTTTAAATTTGAAAAATCCTGATTGTTTGATGCCAAAAAATTCTCCCGGCCCTCTAAGTTTCAAATCTTCATCTGCAATCACAAACCCATCATGGGTTTCTTCCATAATGGATAGTCGAGTCCGAGATGTGTCTGTCACATTCCGTTTTACTAAAACACAATAACTCTTTTCTGCACCACGGCCCACACGTCCCCGCAATTGATGAAGCTGGGTCAGTCCGAATCGATCTGCGTGCTCAACAACCATCACCGTTGCATTGGGTATATCTACGCCCACTTCAACTACAGTGGTGGATACAAGAATACTAATCTCATTTTTGGAAAACCTTTCCATAATATCATCTTTCTCACCAGCTTTCATCCTACCATGAACCAAGCCAACATTTAGATCCGGAAAGAATTTTTCATCTAACTCTTTGTGGGCCTCCACCGCTGCGGCCAAATCCGATTTCTCGGATTCTTCCACCAAAGGATAGATTACCATGCATTGTCGGCCTGCTGCCACTTCATCTTTGATGAATTTATAAACTTTCCCCAACCGGGAAGGCTCTACCACTTTGGTCACTACCGGAATCCGATTTGCGGGCATTTCATCGATGATGGATAAATCCATATCGCCATGATAGGTGATGGATAAGGTTCGCGGAATTGGAGTAGCCGTCATGGCCAGGAAGTGTGGATTGTTTCCTTTTTCTACAAGTTTTGCTCTTTGATTCACGCCAAATCGATGTTGCTCATCTACAATCACCAACCCCAGATTTTTGAAATTGACATCTTCCTGAATTAATGCATGGGTTCCAATTACCATAGGGATTTTTCCATTTTCCAAGCCAGCCAAAATGGGTGATCGTTCTAACTTTTTCATATTTCCCACCAGAAGTGCACAGGGAATATTGACTTTCTCTAATTCGGATTTGAATGAGTGAAAATGCTGTGTGGCTAATATTTCTGTCGGTACCATCATGGCAACCTGGGCACTGTTTCCTACTGCCAAGGCAGAGATCAAAATGGATACTATTGTTTTTCCAGAACCCACATCACCTTGTAAAAGTCGATTCATTGGAATGGGATTTTTTAGGTCCGAATGAATCTCGTTGATCACTTTTTTCTGGGCATCAGTTAATTCAAAATCAAGAGTTTCTGAGATTAGTTTAAAATAGGGCCCTATATCTGGAAGTGGTAGTGACCCGGAATGTTGAAGACTTCTTTTCCGAAGTGCCATAAGCAATTGCAGAAAAAAATGTTCATCAAATTTGAGACGATGAATGGCCTGATTCAGTTCGCCAATGCCATTAGAAAAATGAATCTTGTTTAATGCATCTTTCAAAGAAATCAGATCATGTTCATCCAAAATATATTGTTGAAATATTTCAGGTATTTTTGAGTTTAAGTCTAAAACTTCTTTCACTATTTGTCGCAAAATACGTTGATCTATCCCACCAGATTTCAATTCCTGTGTTAGTGAATATAG
>CAJWPW010000318.1 GCA_913045415.1 uncultured Fidelibacterota bacterium
CCGGTGGTAAAGTTAAGTTAGGAGAGTCATTGGAAGATGCATTATATCGCGAAATGCAAGAAGAGTGTGGTGCTATGCCAAAAATCTTGAAAAAAATTGGAACTATTAAACATGCTTATACTCATTTTACAATCACCTTTCATGGATATCATTGCGAAGAGAATGGCGCATCAATTCGATGTCAGCAAAATTCTAAATGGATCAAACCAAACCAGATAGATGAATTTCCTTTTCCAAAAGCCAACCATAAACTTTTTTCAATTTTAGAAAAACAAGGTTGGGATGTTTAATACAATTATTTCAATCATTCTTTGGCCACTTTGGTTCATCTTTTTTGCCATTACAATGGTATTGTTTTTCGTCTCATTTTTGATTTTACCCCGGAATATTCTCCATTATATTATTCGACCCATCTCTTGGACCTATTGTCTTTTGGCTGGACAATGGTTGTGTAAGGAAAATGACCCACCCAATCCGGATGGACAGCCCTATCTCTATATGTTCAATCATGAATCCATGTTTGATCAATTTATGATTGCTGCATTCATACCTCATTATATCACTGCTGTGGGAGCTATTGAACAATTCAAATACCCAATTTGGGGTTATATTATGAAACAATATGGTATTATTCCCATTGTCCGCAAAGATATTAAAAAAGCGCTCAGTAGTTTATCCAAAGCTGAAGATGCATTAAATAGTGGGGTCTCTTTATTAATTTCTCCGGAAGGGACACGAACATTAACAGGTGAAATGAGTCCCTTCAAAAAAGGGCCCTTTCATTTGGCAAAAAATACCGGCGCAACCATTATACCGGTTGGGATTATTGGGGCTTACAAAGCAAAGAAAAAGAAAGATTGGGTACTCACACCAGGTAAACTGATAACACGATTTGGCGTCCCCATAGAGAAAAAAGACTTTGAAAATTTATCTGTAGAAGAAACTCGAGATCTTGTAAGGGATCGTATTCAATTATTAATCCAAGCATGAGGCCATCTATGAAACAATTATCACTCATCCTTTTCTCAGTTTTTATTTTAAATACGACACTAGTTGCACAGCCCACAATTTCTTCGTCACCAACTGTTGAAGAGCGCTACGGAGACAGGATTGAATTATTGGGCGTCAAATTCACAGGACCACTAGTGTTGTGTCAAATTTTGATAGCCATTCTTATGGCAATTACATTTTTACAATCGGCCATTGATAAAATGATGGATCGCAAAGGGAATCTGGAATATTTTGAGGTACATTTTGCAAACTCACCGTTGAAAGGAATTACTAAGCTATCTTTATCATTGTTAACTATTTTGGAATTAACGGGTGGACTTATGCTGGTCTATGGAATCTATTATGCATTCGCAGAACGAATAACTCTGTGGATCTTTTATGGATTTGTATGGCTGTCGCTTACCATCATTGTGCTTTTTACCGGACAGAGATTGGCAAAGGATTATGTTGGTGCTGCGGACTTGGTCCCATACTTCATGTTAATTATTCTTGGCATAATGAGCATGTATTAAATGAAAAAAATCTGCCTCATAACGGGCGCCACGGACGGAATTGGAAAACAAACTGCGCTCGAATTAGCACACAGGGACTATTCCCTTGTCCTCGTTGGGCGCAACTTGGAAAAAGGAGATGCTGTTGTTTCTGAATTAATTCATGAAACGGGTAATAATTCCATTCGATTTCATTACGCTGATTTATCTATCATGAAAAGTGTCCAAAACTTGGTAGATGAAATTAAAAGAACATATGAAACTATTGATGTCCTGTTAAATAATGCTGGTGCCTACTTCAGCAAATTAAAAATGACAGATGAAGGATTTGAAAAAACATTCGCCTTGAACCATTTGTCCTATTTTTATCTTACGACACATTTATTGGAAATAGTGAAGCATGGAAACCCGGGTCGCATTATTAATGTTGCTTCTACAGCACATAAAAATACAAAATTAGATTTTGAAGATATTCAAGGCATAAATGATTATAAAGGTTGGCCGGCATATGGGCGATCCAAACTCATGAATATTATGTTCACCTATGAATGTCATCGTCGTTTTTCAGATTCAGGTGTGACCTTTAATTGTTTACATCCTGGTTTTGTGGAT
>CAJWPW010000319.1 GCA_913045415.1 uncultured Fidelibacterota bacterium
TACCTTCAGGCGTAGTACTCACGATCAGTGCAGGTGTTGAGATCAGGATGCCTGAACAAGGGAATATCATAGTGGAAGGCCAGTTCATGATTAATGGTACTGAAGGAAACCCAGTGCAAATCATTGCTCATAGTTCTATTGGAGATAATCGCTGGGGAGCGCTTTGTTTTCAGAATGATACAGATACTTCAACCATTTCACACCTGAGATTGACCGGTGCGTCCACTGGTGTGGATCCAATGGTCCATCACGGGGCAATATCCAGCATTCATTCTCACATTATTTTAAATCATGTTGAGATTGAAAATGTTGAATTTCCCATTTATGCCGAGGGCGGTTCTATTATTATAAACAGCAGTTCAATAGCATCTGATTTCATCTGTGATTATATCAATGTTAAGGGCGGAAATGTGTTAATTGAGAACTGTACATTTTATGGGTCTGATGCACAGGACACGGATGCTATCGACCTGGACAGTGTCACCAGCGGGATCATCAGAAATAACCGGATATACAATTTTACAGGATTTAATTCAGATGGTATCGATATTGGCGAAAACTCCGAAAACATCATCATTGCTACAAACCTGATCTACCATGCAAAGGATAAAGGTATCTCAGTGGGACAGGGCTCAACGGTGACTCTAGATAGAAACTTAATTGTAGGGTGTAACATGGGATTGGCAGTAAAGGATAATTCTGAAGCGATTGTATTAAATAATACATTTGTCTATAATGATACAACTATATCCTGCTATGAAAAAAATGAAGGAGCAGGCGGCGGTTCTGCAGAAATAGTCAATACCATATTATCAAACAATTTGTCATTGTCAATTTATGCTGATGAATTGTCCATGATCTCTGCCAGTTATACTCTTTCTGATTCTGAATTGCTTGAAGGTGAAGGGAATTTATTGATTTACCCACTTTTTGTAGATCAATCAATTTATAATTTTGAATTGGATTCCAATTCTCCCTGTATTGATGCAGGTGCCCCTGAATCTGGTCCCGATGATGATGGCAGCCTTGCTGATATTGGTGCCTATTATAACTATGATTCAGATGATTACCCATTTCAGATTCCGAGCCACTTAATGAGTCAATTAAGAATAAATGAATTATTAGCCATTAATAATACAATAAATATGGATGAAGCGAATGAATTTGATGATTGGGTTGAACTATATAATCCTTCGGATGAGGCTTTAAACTTATCGGGGTTATATTTATCAGATGATCTGGAGAATCTTACCCAATGGCAATTTACGGATACAGCAATTGTGATTTCTGCTGGAGGTCATCTACTCATCTGGTGTGATGAAAATCAAGAACAAGGAAGTCTGCATACGAATTTTAAATTGAATTCAACTGGAGAAACACTTGTCTTAACACATATGGATGGTATAACTATTATTGACCAGATATCTTTTGATTCTCAAACTCCTGATCTATCTTATGGCAGAATATCGGATGGGGGCAATGAATGGGCTTTCTTGGTACCAACACCTGGATATTCAAATTCAGTGTTATCCATATTAGTAAACAATCCCATCCCGGACACGTACTATCTGTTCCAAAACTACCCCAATCCATTCAACCCAGTAACAACATTTCGGTATAATCTTCCAGAAGATGAATTGGTCAATATAACAATCTATGATATTATAGGTAGACAGATTAAAACACTCATTAATAGCTCACAAACGGCAGGATATAAATCAATTCAGTGGAATGCCACTAACAGTACAGGTCAATCAGTGTCAGCAGGAGTTTATCTTTTTAAGATTCAAGCAGGAAACTTTAGTCAAACAAAGAAGATGGTACTGCTGAAATAGATTTACCCTTTTCATAACATCAATCCCCACTTTTGTGGGTTTTTTTGTTAGTGGAATGATGTATAGATTCCACATGTTTGAATAAATAATAAAGGAGATGCATTATGGAAAAGATATTAATCGCTCCATTCGTCGGCTACGCCATATAGCTGAACTATTAGCAAACATGATAGAAAACACGTTGAAAAAATGAGCAAAATAACAAGAAGAGATTTTATTAATGGAACTTTAATGGCAGCAGGAGCCTCCATGCTTCCATTTG
>CAJWPW010000320.1 GCA_913045415.1 uncultured Fidelibacterota bacterium
ACCTGCGACCACTTGACCCCCAGCCAAGTGCGCTACCGGACTGCGCCACGCCCCGTAATTTTATTCGGTAATTATGTTTAAGATCGCTGTTAAATCGTCCTTGATTTTACCGTATATAACTTTCTGCTTTTCACTAAAGGACTCAGATATATTATTTTCTTCAGGGATGATTTGTCTTCCAGAGATAACGGATCGAGCGCCATCAATTGTAAATTTTTTCTTATAAAGAAGATCCTTGATATTCAGGATCATATCTATATCTTTTTGCCGGTATGTACGATTCCCTGCGCGATTTTTTGGTGGTTTTAATTGGGAGAATTCTGTTTCCCAATACCGCAGAACGTATGCCTTTAATTGAGTGAGTTCGCTGACCTCCCCAATTGAATAATAGAGTTTTTTTACTTTTGGTCTTACCTTCGCCATTGTCAATGTTACTTCAAGTTATACTTTAAATTAATGACGAGAACAACTTCGGACAAGGAAAATGAATTATTATACTACAATTGCAAATACGATTTATACAATTCAGATAAAAGTTGAGGCATTTTCTCTATGAGATACATTGGCTCCACCACAGCCACACGCATTTGAGTTTTTCCCTTGTCTGGATCAGAATAGAATCCAGCCATGGGTGCCAATAGTAGAGTGTAATCCTTTCCTTCGATATTTACTTTTCCTTTTAAGGCACAAAATTGTACAAAATCATTTGCATTAAATGAATCATTACAAATATTTTTGAAATCAATAATAAAATAAATGGCAGCTTCCGGACTTGTTACGATTAATCCGGGGATCAGATTCAATAGGTTCTCCCTTAAAGGCAACATCAATTCACGATAGTAATCCCGTTGGGTTTGATACCATTTTTCGAGATCATCATGAGATTCGTGAGCTAATGCACCAAAAATTTCCTGACCAATAACATTTGCACATAGGTTTGCAGTGTATTCTGATACTGCTTTTTTATGATAATCTTGATTATCTGTAACTATTCCGCCAATCCGTAACCCACACGCATTCCAAACTTTTGAAGATGATTCGATACTTATTCTTGATCCGATAATACCAGGTACATCATCATCCGTAATTCGCCAGATACTAGATGAACCTCCATCTCCATAATAGAGTTGTCTGTACGCTTCATCACTTACCATCCAAATGTTGTGCTTTACACAGATTTTTGCTAAATCATTCAACTGATCTTGATGTAAATACTGCCCTGTGGGATTGTCAGCTGGAATCACTAACATTGCACTTGGATTCTCTTTTTGAATAATCAACTCAATTTCATTCAAATCCAATGAATCAAAAGACCCATCCGAAAGAATTTCACGATTTGCAGTTACAATTGGAATGGAGAGCCTTTTTCCAAATTCTATATAATTTGTGTATGCGGGGTCAAGCAACATAAGCGGTCTTTGTGATAAAGGACCACAAACGCCTAACATCATAATTTCCATGGCTTGGGAGCCTCCATCTGTGATCATACAATACAGGTGAGACGTTTCCACTCCTTCCGAAGCGATGATATTTAAGAAAGCCTTTCTGGCTTCATCCGTCCCAACACTCGGTGTGTATTTAACCACGCCATCATTAAACCTATTTTCCCCCAGTTCTTTCATTCGCTTTTGCATGGCAGGATGCATCGGCAAGGATACATTACCAATAGCCAAATTCACAACTTGGACTTCATTCTTATCTTGGCGTTGTGCAAAGATGATTTGTGCTTGGCGTATAGCGGATGGAAGTCTTTTTTCGAAGTGGGATGATAAACTTGGTGCCATAATATTAATCGTACAATTTATAATGAATAGGTCCAAAAACAAAAGCGGTGAAAATGTTAACATTTTCACCGCTTATTTTAATTGAATGAACTGGAATTAGAATCGACGTTTCTTAAACGGCTTTCGTCCGCCACGGTCATTATCGCTACGGGGTCGCTTAGGCCTTTCTACATACCCTTCAGGTTTTTCCAGAAGTGCTTTCCGACTGAAATCAAGTCTTCCTTGATCATCAACTTTGATCAGTTTCACTCGAATTGGGTCTCCAGTTTTTACAACATCTTCTACTTTATCAACACGATGCC
>CAJWPW010000321.1 GCA_913045415.1 uncultured Fidelibacterota bacterium
CTGTGAAACGATTTGTTTTTATCTTATTCGTATCTTTTCTTCAAATGATAAATGGATTACCTTTGTGATTCGATTTTTAAAGGAAAATAATAAATGTCAATAAACCTAGATAAAGAACGCTTCTATAATAACCCCGAATTTTTAGGAAGCGATCAAGCTCGATCAGTTCGAATTTTATCCGAGTATTACGGACCACTTCAACGGTTTCAACAAAATAAAATTGTAGACACCATTGTATTTTTCGGTTCTGCTCGTACCCTTTCCAAAGATGATGCCCAAAACGCTTTAGATAATGCACCCAAGAATGTAGACAAGCAAACAATGAAACGATTGAAATCTGATTTGAAAATGAGCATCTATTACGAAGATGCCCGAGTACTAGCTAGCAAATTCACTACATGGAGTAAAGAGTTAAAAGGGACTAAACGTCGCTACATTATTTGTTCTGGAGGCGGACCCGGTATTATGGAAGCATCCAATCGTGGCGCTGCAGAAGCGGGAGGAATCAATGTTGGGCTCACTATTTCTCTACCACACGAAGCATCCGGGAATGAATGGATAACCAATGATCTCGATATGAAATTTCATTACTTTTTTATGCGTAAATTTTGGTTCCTGTACTTGGCAAAAGCCCTTGTTGTTTGGCCAGGTGGATTTGGTACATTAGATGAACTGATGGAATGCTTAACATTAATTCAAACTCAAAAGATCAAAAAACGATTACCCATTGTGTTATATGGAAAAGAATTTTGGGAAAATGTGGTTAATTGGGATTATCTAGTAGATGTGGGTACTATTTCCGAGGAAGATTTAAACCTGTTCCATATTTCTGATGATATCAATGACACATATCAGTACGTCACAAATTTTATTGAGAAGTATCAACTTATAGGACCAAACTTTTGATGAAAAATTTTCTCAATTTTATCTTCATCCTTTCCTTTGCAGTTTCGCAGACAGAACCTGTAAAAGACATCCATTCAAATAAACCACGTGTATGGGCATTGACCCATGCTATGATTCATACCGAGCCCGGTGATTTCATCAAAGATGGCACCATTGTTATCCGGAATGGAAAAATCGAAAAAGTTGGTCGCTATATTCAAGTTCCCAGTGATGCGTACGAGATTGACCTAGAAGGTGCCAATGTGTATGCAGGTTTCATTGATGGCTGGTTGGAAGTTAAACAAGACGAAAAGACCAAAAGCCCCGATGATCATTGGAACAACAGGATGCGGACCGAATACCGTGCAAAAGATGATCTGAAGATTAAAGAAAAGGACCTTAAAGCGCTTCGATCTATCGGAATCACAGCTGCCCACGTCGTTCCTGAAAAAGGTATTTTTAAGGGAAAATCTGACCTTGTTATTTTAAATAATAATAATGTGTCCGTCGCCAAAGACGTTGCCCAAATCATGACCTTTAAAACCGGTGGATGGGGTGAACCCTATCCCCATTCGTTGTTAGGTATTATTGCTTTTATACGACAATCTCTTCTAGATGCAAAATGGTACGGAAGATCCACAGAAATTATTGAGAAATTCCCTGAAGAGAATGAACCCATACCTCTAAATCCATCCCTTGCAGCCCTTGAAGAATTCAGAGCAAATCATCGACCCATGCTTTTTAAAACTCGTGAAGAACACGGTGCACTTCGTGCTTTAAAAATTGCAAATGAATTCAATCTGAATCCTTGGATTTATGGTAGTGGATTCGAATACAGACGCTTGGATAAAATAATCACGGGGAACCCTTTTATCATTTTACCATTGGAGTTCCCTTCAAAACCAAAAGTGACGGATCCTTACATTGCACTTCAATATTCAACAGAACAATTAAAGCATTGGGACATGGCTCCGGATAATTTTAAAAAAATCTATGATGCCGGAATGCATTTTTGTTTCACTTCTAGCCCATTGAAAAAGAAAACAGATTTTCGAACCAATTTGCAAAAAATTATTGATCGAGGTTTACCGCGTGATGTAGTATTGGCAGCACTCACAACCTTCCCTGCTGAAGCCATGGGTGTAGGCAAAACTTTGGGGAAAATACAGCCAGGATATATGGCAAATCTTGT
>CAJWPW010000322.1 GCA_913045415.1 uncultured Fidelibacterota bacterium
TCTCGCCCGCTTTGAGTTAAAAATTCTAATATATGGTCTAGGCTTTCTGAATCGCTTCCGTGATGATTTACAATAGGCTTCAGGTTTTCAAGGTCATCATTCCAGAACCGAGATTTTATTTCTCTCTCCCGTGCTGTCATCCACAAACGGTTGGCCTTGATGGTATTGATCTCGCCGTTATGTGCCAGCATACGAAATGGTTGTGCCATGGCCCAGGTGGACTTAGTATTTGTGGAAAATCGTTCATGGAAAATGGCAAGTTTTACAACATATTTTGGATGAGTAAGGTCCGGATAGAAATGATCGAGTTGGGTGGAAGTCATGAGCCCTTTATAAACAATCGTTTCAGAAGAAAAAGAACAGATATAAGATTTTTTCTTTTGGGCTAGAATTTCTTTTTCCACTGTTTTCCGGAGTAGATATAATCGAGTTTCCAGTGGACGTTTGCCCTTTTGAGTTTCAACCAAAAAAAATTGTACAATCAATGGTTTTGTGTTTCGTGCAAATTTACCCAGAGCATTGGGGTTTACTTTCACTTCCCGCACGGCCACAACATTAAACCCGTTGAGAGTCGCGGTAGATTTTATAATTTCTTTCAGCCATTTGATTTCACGGGAAGTTGTAAAAACCATTCCCACCGCAAATTTCTTTCTAAAAGGCATTCTGATTCCCAGTTCTGCCTTGAGGATTTCACGGAAAAATGGATGGGGAATATCGGTTAAAACCCCAGCGCCGTCGCCGGTTTCTTTATCAGCTGATACGGCACCTCGATGATCCAGCCTTTGTAATCCTTTTAGGGCGAGGGGCAGAACTCTTTTTTCTGGTTTTCCAGATAGGGTGACAATAAAACCGGTCCCGCAGGCATCATGAAAGGCAGAAGGGTCATAAAGAGGATAGATGTTTTTTGAATGATCCATTTGTGAATAAATAATTGGCCAAGGGTAAGACCCAAACATAGCATTCAGGTGTTAATTTTTACAAAGCGGCTGTAGGGCTTATACCGCTAATATTTTAAGCCTATAGTATTTTACCACCCGGGGAGTCCGTTTACACTTGGCAATTTGCCCCCCGGAATATTAAATATTTAGAATTTAAAATTCAACAGGAAAAATTAATATATTAAGCTATATTATGCAAATCCTTTAAAATTTTTAGATCATTCTTCTCTGTTTCTTTATATGTTGAGAGTATTACATTGGTCTGCGTTCTTGACACTCCAGGCCAATTTTGGATCTCATATAGCAAATCTTCCAAAGCCTGTGAGTTTTTCACCCGTACTTTCAAAAGATGAGATCCACCACCAGTGATAGAATGGCATTCTAGAATGGCATTGGATTCTGTAGCTCTTTTAATAAAGCCTTCATAATGGTCCGAATGTTCACTGATAATGGAAACAAATGCCGTCACGTCAAGTCCGGCAATTTTATGATCTATTATGGCAGCAAATCGCTTAATTAGACCCTTTTCGGTTAATTTTTTGATCCGCTCCCCTACAGCCGGAATGGATAATGCCACTTCTTTGGCAATATCACTTGCTGTTGATCGACCATTGTCCTGGAGAATTTCCAGAATTTGAATATCACGTTTATCAAACATATCATCTCTTCCCGTTTTAATCTTCCCAGAAATTATAGCTGAAATATTTTTTTAAAAAGGCCAAGATTTCTTTTATTTATTTTGCTAAAGTGCTTGTAAACAAATTTTTACAATTATTTTTAAGGGTATTGTAGAAAATAAAATAATATTCGTTATTGAATTGAAAGCTAATCAAGTCGTACAATTCAGTACAAAAAGGAAGGCAGAATCATGTCAAAAATCATTTTATACCATAACCCCCACTGAGGGAAGAGCCGTGGAGCCGTGTCGCTCCTGGAACAAAATGGTGTTGAATTCACCAAAGTAGAATATTTGAAAAACCCCTTAAACAGAGATGAAATATTATCCTTATCTAATAAACTTGGTATGGCCCCAAGTGGATTTGTGCGGAAAAATGAAGTCAGTTACAAAGAAAACAATTTTGGAGAAATCCTAAATGATGATGAAGCAATGGCGGAAGCCATGGAAAAATTTCC
>CAJWPW010000323.1 GCA_913045415.1 uncultured Fidelibacterota bacterium
AAGCTTCAGAGACTGGAGATCTGGGGTCTTCACGAGTAATTAATCTGCGTTTCAATTTTCCATCTGAGCCCTTACTCTTACCCTTTCCACTGGTAATTGAGAAAATACTTTTATTCTGATATTGCCCTTCTCCAATCGAAGGAATGATTCCTAAAACTGTAAGATTTTTTCTTTCGATATCATTTACAGTTTTGATGGTATTATCAAGGAATTCCAGACTAAACGCAATAGCAATCCCTAATCCAAGACCAAATATCAAACCCATGAGCATTGTTCTGTTTTGGTTTTGACCAGATTTTCCTGGTAGTCTTGCATAATCCACAATCTGCACCTTCCCTACCTGAACTGCAAAACTGATCTTTGCCTCTTCCAATTTTTGCAAGAGTAAAACATAATTCTGGTTTAAAACATTGCTGTTTCGCTTCAATTTGGAAAATTGCAGTTGTTTTGGTGGAAAGGAATTTAATTTTTCTTTATAAACAGTAAGGAGTTTCTCAGACTCATTCTTTTTTAAAAGATAACCAGTGATTTCAGAATCCAGGGTAATTAATTCTGCCACAATATCCTGCCGAGCCTGAAGTGGATCCTGAACGGTGATACTCTGAGACGTTAACTCCTTTACCTTTGAGTTTAGCTTGGATTTTAAAGCATCCAATTTTTTTCTTAAATCCTTAACGGCACCATGCTCTTCTCCGTGTTGGGCGACGTTTTGAATGAGGTTTGCTTCCAAATGACTCATTTCATTTCTGAGAGAAGTAACCTGCACATCAATTGTGTTCATTAATTTATCAGCAAGGCTCTTTTCATCTTGGGATAATCTAGATTTGAGTAGATTGTATTTTTCTTTCCTAATATTTATCTCAGCAGTGGAATTATAATTTTCTGTTTCGATACTAGCAATCTGTGCAGAGGTGGATATTGCATTACCATCTAAGTCATACATCCGTTCCTGTTTCATATAATCTGCTAGTGCTTTTTCTGCTTCATTAAGTTTCAGTTCTTGGGTTAAAACCAATGATTCCAAAAATTCCACAGAATTAGCCGCATACTCACCGCTCATTTTCAATTCAAACTTTTGGTATACATCGACTAAAGTATTAACGACAAGCCTTGCTTCGTGGGGCCAGACACTGGTATAGGATATATCTATAATATCGGTACTTTGTCTATGATTAACGCTTAACCTACTAAGCAAACCCCCGGAAAAACGCTCACCGATATCATCCGAGTAGTCCTCAGCGTACTGGATTGGTGCCTCAGACTGTGGGTCATATAATCCTAGGGTAAATAGTTCTTTCAATGAAGTCCTAGCCCTCTGTCCGCGAGGATAAAATGGATAAGAACCAAATAGGGCAAAACTATTTTTTTTATTAGGCCATATTTCTTTAATCGTAGCCTTCGCCACACTTCTTGATTCAATCAGCTGCATTTCATTGGTCATGCGGTTCCGATCTCTATTACCGGTTAGATCCATGATCCTTCCAGCACCCGGTTTTTCACGAACCACAACAGTCGCCGTCGCAGTGTAAGAAGGTGGTAGGGTCAAAATATTGTAGAATGCGATTGAGGCTCCAGTGATACCTAAAAATAGAATTTTTTTAATGTGCAGCCGCAGAATAAACAGGTAATCACGAATTGATAATTCATTTTCTTGATTGAATGCCGATTCTCCATTGGGTTGATGATGTGAATTATTTTCCATCAGTTACCAGCAAGGTTTTCTAGTTGCAAATAAATATTTATTAAGGAAAATAATGTGTTTATAGTTCCAACCTGAGTTAAAAAATAACTTGATAATTTCTGTGGCACAATGATGGTATCGTTGGGCTTTATTTTTATAAAATTAGAGCGATTCCCGGTGTTGATAAAATTATTCAGATCAATATGATATACCAATGTTCCATCTGCATCCGGAACTTCCCGGTACACCCTAACCTTTTTCATATTTGCACCTGTATTGGGTCCACCAACAACGGACATGAGTGTGGCTAAATCAATCCCATCATAAACTAAATGATGTCCAGATTGCCCAACATGGCCCCATACATTCACATTCATCATGATATTCCCTT
>CAJWPW010000324.1 GCA_913045415.1 uncultured Fidelibacterota bacterium
CCTATGGTGAATACTGGTATTGGCAGATATTATCTCTGGTTAATTTAATTGTGGCGCCGACACTGGCAATACTGGGTAAGGGGTGTTTTTATGAGGAGGATTGATTTGGGGGTTTTCAACTCATCCCTATTTCTATATTGTTATTGCGATCTCGATTTATCCGGAAAAGCAATCTCTTTAGATAATGGGATTACTTCGTCATCCCACTATAAGCGGGACTCCTCGTAATGACAGATAGAGCGATTTACAAAAACTTCTTCAGCGTAGAAAGCAAACGATCCACATCTGAATCTGAATTATACCCCTGAATTGAAATCCTGAATGCGGATTGTCCATTGGCACTCATGGTGGGCATTTCAATTTTATAATCATTATATAACATCTGTTTAAAAGTGGTGACATCATCCATAGGATAAAGAATTGTCGCCATCTGCCCCAACCAATCATCAGGACAAAGTTTGGGTAAAGCGGTCCGTTCTGTAATTTGATTTCGGAAGTCCTGAATCATAGCTTTGCATCGAACACGAACCGAATCCCAGTCATATTCATCTTGAAATTGAATCGCTTCTGGAACAGTTAAGAATGCACTCATGTCCCGCGTACCTTGCCATTGAAATACATTCACAAAACGGCTTGGACCATGCAATTGGGTGGACCCTTTAAATGCATCATATTCCTCTCCCCATCCCCAACTTTTAACCATGGGCTCAATCCCACTTTGTCTTTCCCGTTTCACATATAAAAAGGAGACACCTTTAGGACAACATAGCCACTTATGCAATGCACCTGTATAATAATCCGGATCAAGATCAGTAATATCTATTGGGATGTGAGCCGGCACATGAGCACCATCTATAATGGTTTGAATACCTCTTTTTTTGGCCTCTGCCACAATTTCTGAAATAGGGAGTATCATTCCCGTACTGCTGGTGATTTGACTGATAAATATATATTTTGTTTTTTCTGACCCGAAGGACCAAAATTCCTTAAGGAATGATGGAGTGTCCACGATGGGAAGTGTTATTTCAGCTTTAATATATTCATACCCCTTTTTATTCGCATCATAGGTCCACATACGGTCGCAAGAACCATATTCCAAATTCGTGGAAAGCACTTCATCGCCAGGATCCAGCGTTACATTATTAATTATATTTCCCACCGCATGGGTTGGATTTGACACATAAATTATATCATCTTTATTACAATTAATGTATGACGCTAACGCTATGCGAGAACGATCCAATAGTGGATATAAATCTTCTTGCGTAAACTGGACGGGGCGAAGTTCTAAAGACTTTTGGTAGGATTGATACGTCTCAAATACCGGTTTTGGACACGCACCATAAGAGCCATGATTTAAAAATGTAATTTCCGGATCAAGTTGGAATAAGGGCCGGAGCCATTGGGAGTCGTTTTTCATGGCGGTGAAAATAGGGTAATTGGTATAAACAAAAAAGCCCCGTCTATCTACGTTTCAACACGATAGATAAATCGGGGCTGTTTTCTCGGATTTATTTTGGTTTATTTCACCATTGTTAATACTTCTTGCGTTCTATTGAACGTATGATCTGCAAGAACTTTAATTACTTTCTTTTCAAAACTACCCTTCCCATAGGACTTCTCATAATCAGCTCTAAATCCCTTTGGTAATCCTAATGCTCCCGATCCTTCAAATCTTGTCCAACTCTTAAATGGATAAACAAGCTGAAAATCAAATTGCCCATTATTTCGAAATTTATTCCTATAAATACGTCTAGCAATCTTTGCGTCTGTCTTTCTTAAGACTTTAGTGATTGACCCAAAGGCCTCTTCAACCGCAGCTAAATGGCCTGACCCTTGTTTTACGGTATACCGTTTAGCAAGAATATTTTCACCGACAGTTTCATTCTTAGGGTTATAGGTTAATTCTTCATCTCTAACTATATAAATCACATCAATCTCATCAGCATATGGGCTTACATTTTTTTCCCAATCTTTAACATGGTCATCAGGTAGAGACTGATCCATATCTGAGAATTTTGTTGGTCCTACGGCCCAGCTATAATTACCAGAATTTGGACCTGTATTAATAT
>CAJWPW010000325.1 GCA_913045415.1 uncultured Fidelibacterota bacterium
TTGATGAATCCCTTTCTTCAATTCCTGATACTCATATTTCACTTCCAAACTATAATGGGTATTGAGAGTATAAGAAAAATGGGTTGGAAATGTTTGTGCTGAAACTGCTTCATAAATATGAATTTGATCTGAACCGGTATATCGATTGAGATAAAGATCAATCACATCTTCTGTTGTTCCAATGCCCACAGTATAGTGGAAATTTCCATTCATTAAATTTCCATCTAACTCAGCATAAAATTCTTTAAAAGGGTTTAGTTCATTTTTAGACGAAGGCATATTCACAGAACTACTTATCATTTCCCATTTGATACTTTTATTATTCCAAACCCATTCATTATGTCGGCTAGACTGAGCATATACAAGGGTCAATTGTGACTGCGCGTTGATGGGCCCTTCTAAATGTATATCAAAACCAACTTCATCATTATAATCAATAATATGGGTAATTCTACTTAAAAGCCGGGTAGAATGTTCTTTAAATACGGTAGGCATTTGTTGAATAGTTAATACGCCGCCTGCATAATTAACAAAATCCCAACGGTGATCAGGGCCTAAATTAGCGAAATGGTAATTCTTATAGGAACCGCCTAAAGACCAGCCCCAGAGATACATATTCACATTACCAAACAGCCCAAATCCAATAGAATCCTTTTTAACCCACTCCAATCCAACATCACCATTCTCACCGAAATAGTCAAGAGTTGCACCCATTAAAAGATGATCTACTTTTTCTATAATACCCTTGGCATCGGGATGATCCTCCTCCACCTTCAGCACTTGCACACCACCATTCCACCCTTTATAGTGACCAGATATTCGGCTGCCATAGAGAAAATTTTCAACACCATAGTTGGGTATTCGGTTATCATAATCTATCACTTGGTTTGTCAAACGCCATATTTTTTGAGACCCGCTTAACAATGCTAAATCCAAAAAATTATTTGTCCAATTCACCAATCCACCACGGATTCCCGTATCCAAATCGACTGCCTGATCCTCCACCATATTCACCATGAGGCCTCTCCCCCAAAATGTATATATATCACCCATCTGTAATGAAAGAGGACCCTTGGTATATTCGATTCGAAACTTTCGCAATCCTGTGAACTTGCGACCCAATTCTGGTGGATTGGATATTTCGAATTGGATCCAGCCAGCCCATTGGTTCCAATTCCCATTTATATCAATAAACGATTCTTGAAAATTAAAGTTGTTATTGCTCTTTCCGTAGGAATGGGAAAGTGAGCCTGAAAATTGGGTGATGCCAACCGCCGTTATAAGAAAACAACAAACGATGCATCGAATCGTGTGCATCTATAATCCTTATTATTCAGGTTGAAGGGCTGCTATTATTTCTGCTTCCATTTTCTTCTCATCTCCCGGTATGTATCCAAAATGCCGCCAAAGAACGGTTCCGTCCTGCCCCACAAGGATATTGGCTGGTAATACGGGCATGGCATTGGAGAAGAGTTTTTTTAGTACCTGATTATTTGGATCCAGGAATACTTGAAATGAAAATTTGTTGGCCCGGATATAACTACGTACTTTAGATAGACTTTTCTGGCTATCGTTGCTCACCGCCAAAACCGAGAACCCTTTATCTTTATACTTTTTTTCAAACGCGTCCAAGTGTTTCATTTCCTTTTTACACGGTGCACACCATGTGGCCCAGAAGTTGATTAAAACTGGGCCAGTTTTTAGATAATGCTGAAGCATGACCCTTTCGCTACTCATTTTTTTCAATGTTAAATTGGGCACTTTTTTCTGACCGACTAAAATGGGCAGGAAACATAGTATATATAAAATGAATAATCGACTTTTCACCGGTAAAACTCTAAAGTAAATTACTTAAATATGCGTGAAGCTCTTCTTCTGGAATAAATTTCAGACTCACGCGACTGATATCGTTTGCCCGATTCACATCCATATTAAATCGATAGGATGCAGGAATATCTACAGTCTCTAACGCCACTTGAATGGACCATCCGCCAACGGTAAAATCAATTAAATTTGAAAAATAATGAAATGGCTTGTAAATCACACGATTGCTATTGAGCGCATGAATAC
>CAJWPW010000326.1 GCA_913045415.1 uncultured Fidelibacterota bacterium
GGTTTCATTTCCCATTCAATAAATCCATCTTCATTTTCAGGGTCATTATAAACCGGAATTTTCACTTTCTGTTTTTCCCAACGCGTTAAACTCGAAGTAAGTTGATCTACCTGGCGATCGGTTAAATTAATAATTCGTGTTTCAATGTCAGGTCTCGCATCCCGTTGTTGTTTTATGTACCAGGGTGTATTCAACAAACTCAAATTAACTACAGCCACATCGGTCCGCACTTTTTCAACTTCCTGCAAATACCAAAGAGGAAATGTATCATTATCACCATTGGTAAAAATCACGGCATTGGGTTTGCATGATTGTAAAATGTTATAACTATAATCCCAAGCAACATAATTCCCTGAACGATCATGAGAATGGTAATTGGCATTTGCCATAACTGTTGGAACGAAGACAATTTGCAATGCCAAGGCAAGTACCACCAACCGTTTACTCAATTCTTTATCTTGAATATATTCAATGATCTTTTCACTGATGGCAGATGTACCAATCCCAACCCATATTGCAAAAGCAAAGAAACTGCCTACGTAGGAATAATCCCGTTCCCGAGGCTGGGGATCATCCTGATTCAAATATAAAATGAGCGCATAACCGGTCATTATAAAGAGAGACATGACAGTAAAAGCCATTCGTTCATCGCGGTAGGCATGGTAGAACATTCCGAGAATTCCCAGGATAAATGCCAATGGAAGACCAAATTGAGTCCAATCGATTCCATCTTGCCTAGAATTTGCACCCATGGCTGTTACATAAGGATCCGTAGAAGGACCGCGCCCGGCAAATTGCCAGAGAAAATACCTGTTATACATTTTACGTATCTGATAATCCCAGAAGAAATCCCACTGTTTTCCTTTCTGGTATTTTTTATACTTGCTTTCCTGTGCACTGGAAAATTTTCTAGTCTCGGGATCAGGATACCCTATAGCTTCATGGATCGGTGGAATCCCTTTAAATCGTCGAGGAAACAGCCCCACATCCCCATACTGCTCACGTTCGAGATAGGAAATAAATGCTTCAACCGTTTCCGGATCATTCTCATCGATATTAGGATTTTGGTTCGAGCGAATGAAGATGAGTGCATAAGTGGAATATCCGATCAGTACCAAAACCATGGAAGTAAGAGCAATGGAAGCTAGTTTCTTTTGGTTTGCAATAGCCCATACCATCCCGCCAAAAACAGCTAAGATGAGTCCCGCGGTTGCGCCAATGCCGATGGATGCAGCAATCTTAGGAAGGCCTTTAATGATCACATTATGAATAATGAAAAAGATGACACCAGTGGTACCAACTGTTATTCCAAATGATTTCCATTCAAATTTGTATTTTCTGAAATAAATAATAAGAGCAACAAATGGAAGCGTTAATAGATTTAACAAGTGCAGACCTGTAGCAAGACCAATCATGTAGGCGATAATTAAAATGTACCTCTCATGCCCCCTCTCATCAGCTTTCTCACTCCAATGCAAAATAAGCCAAACTACAATAGCGGTGAAAAATGTACTAAAAGCATAGACTTCCGCTTCTACCGCATTAAACCAATGACTGTCTGTAAATGCAAAAACCAATGAGCCCACGATTGCCCCACCAAATGCCACTAGTGCATCATGAACTGATTCCAATTTTCCGCGCCAATGGAGCACGACCTGAACAATGATTAAGTACAAGAACATCACTGCCAGGGCACTGGATATTGGAGATAAAATATTGACACGATAGGCTATATCATCACTGATTGGAACCATGGAAGCAACCCGTCCAAGCAATAGAAAAAACGGGCTTCCTGGAGGGTGGGGTACACCGAGTGTATGAGATACAGCAATGAACTCCCCGCAATCCCAATAGGAGACCGTAGGTGCCATGGTGTCAAAATAAACAATAAAAGATATTAGAAATATGACGCCTGCCAGGATCTGGTTCAGACGATTATAATTAGTATGGATCACAAGTTACTCTTCTTCGGATTTATTTTCGGAAACAGGGATTTTTTCATCAGACTTATTTTCTTCAGAATCATCTTTTTTCTCTTCGATTGGTTCTTCTGTTTTTTTCT
>CAJWPW010000327.1 GCA_913045415.1 uncultured Fidelibacterota bacterium
ATTTAATTACTTCATAGTCCAGATCACGTAAAGAGGTCATTTTACCACCGGCAGGACGCTTGACAACATTAGACGGGGGCCGCTGCTGTGCAGATAAAAATGAGAAAATTATTAAAAACAGAGGGAAATATCGACGAATCATCGAGGCTCCACTATTGTTATTGGCATGGACACATTTATTCCATCGTAGGACACCGAGACATGTCCAGTTGAGCTTGATTTTAAGGGCTTAAAGAATGCTAGAGCTTCAAAGGTAGAAGCTAGCGCATCATCCAAGCTGACTGTAATAGAGGAAGAACTACTAAAACTGTGTCCATCTATAGTCCCACCAACTGCATCCATTATCATTTTAGAAGAAACCGTGCCAACAATAGAATCTTTATGAACTATTCTTTCTACTACGGCTGTAAGCTTAATAGTATCATCCGACCGAACGATTTCATCTGAAATGGTTAATGTCAGTTTAAAGTCATTATTGGAATCGGAAACAGATTTTTCCGTATTAATTACCGTATCTCCGCAGGAAAAAAAGAATAGGGTAAGGCCAGATATCACCACCTTCTTCATAAAAAGGTGACAAATAGCCAAAGGGCTTAATTGTAATATATTATGAGTTCTCATCCTTTTCCTCGGGGACAATGTACCTAAAGTGTAATCATTATTTAGGTTAAAGTGAAACCTTTTTAAATATTCAATAACTGTGCCATTTTTTGAAGAATGAGGTTCAACCCTTGTGAATCAATTCAATCTCAAATAACTTCATTGCATCAATATTACTTTAGAAAAAGGAGAATGGTCTTACTTGGCTGATTTGGCCAGTGACTTATTATAAAATATGACAGAAATCAATCAGCTATCCTCTGAAAATACGCTCAATTATCATCTGGATTCTTTCGGATTGCTGACGCTGGAAAAACTGGTGAAGTGGACCAAATTTGTGGGTCTCATGAATATCATTACCGGAGCCATATATTGCCTGACTATTCTTGTTTTTTCAATCCCCACAGTCATCATGGGAATCATTACTATATTCATGGGTACAAAATTGACCAATGCGGCCAATCATTTGCAATTCGCTGTACAGAATAAGGATTCAATCAGTTTTACGACTGCCATGGACCAATTTCGATCCTATTTTCTTATAAACGGTATTTTATTAATGATCACCATTGCATTCATTGGTTTATGTCTCATATTTGTTATTTTCTTTTTCGGTTCAATTATGGAATTATTTAATGAGAGTGGTTTTGATTATTCCATAAGCGCTATGTTAAACATAATCAAATAGAGATTCGTTGAAGTTCTTAAAGAAAATAATCAATATTAAAGAGGGTGAGGCCAAAATGGTCCTTACTTTTTTCTTTTTCTCTTTCTTTACTATTGCCATGGCAATGGTGGCAAAAACGGCTCGGGATGCCTACTTTCTAAGCCGGTTCGACAAATCAATTCTTCCCCTCATGTTTTTGGCCGTAGCGGTCCTTATGGGCCCAATTTTGACTTACTATACCAAACTGTCAACAAGATTAGCTCCCCGAGTTCTTTTTATGATGACATGTGCCATTTTTATGGGATCCTTTATCTTAGTTCAGCCCCTGATTACAGGATTTGTCATTCCTGTTGTTTATATTTGGGTTGAAATAGTTGTGGGCATTAGCCTGATCCGATTCTGGACTTTTGCAGGTGACTCATTTGAACCACAGCAAGCCAAGCGCTTGTTCAGTATCATTGCAGGCGGTGGATCATTTGCAGTTATGATTATTGGGATGAACCTTAAACCATTTGTGAGCGCTTTTGGCACAGATGAATTATTATTCCTCGCAGCCGGCTTTATGGGCTTAGCAGCCTTTTTTGGACTTACATCTATGCAATATTTCAAAAAAGAACCTGCCAAAAAAGGATCGTCAAAACAGACTAAGAAGGGAGCAAAAAAGAAAAAACAAAAACGGGATCCATTTTTAGTCGGAATCGGAACCATTATTGCCCTATCGGCGGTGGTGACTACTTTGATTGATTACCAATTTAAAATGATCGCCAGTACGGCCTTCCCTACTGAGGCCGAATT
>CAJWPW010000328.1 GCA_913045415.1 uncultured Fidelibacterota bacterium
ATATTTCTCACAAGGGACATGTGATCGGAAACACGGTACACAAGATTCAAGATCCTCATAATGATGGTTTTTCTAAAAGCCTCTATCTTGCTGACCGCTTTGGTGATTCCACAATTGTTAAAATTCTAAGTGATCGAAATAAATCAAAATTGCTGGATTTTAAAAAATCTTTTAAGAAACATACTGGCGTGAAACTGAAGCAATTCAATGAAGACTGGCGCAGGCACATGAATACATTTTTCTTTGGCCAGCGCGCCCAAAAAGAACGGGTAGAAGATGTAGGTAAAGTACACAAACTACCTTTGAAAAGAATGGCAGCGTTTGATTATTTCAATGATTCGTTGCGAGTGGCTATGGTTGGGCAACTTTCAAAAGGCCAGGGAGATCTATCTTTGGTGGTGGCCACACGAGACACTGCCAAAGAAAATAAAGAATGGAAAAAGAGAGTTGAAAAAGCAGAAAAAAAAGGTGAAAAACCAAAAAAAGTAAAACCCAAATGGAAAATAAAAGAATTTGACCATGGCATATTTGGCGAGTTGATACAAAACCTGGATGTTGCCCCAGATGGAGAATCCATCCTATATCCTAAATACAGATTTGGTCAACACCAATCTCTCCAGTTTGGAATTTGGAAATTAGATATTGAATCTAAGAAAAAGACATTGCTTACCCCACACATGCGGGCAAATTATCCCCAATACTCACCTGATGGCAGCAAGATAGTTTTTGTCGCTCACGAGAACTCAACAACCCAACTTTATACCATGAATGCGGACGGGAGTGATATTAAACCTTTAACAATGAATGAAGGAGACACCCAGATTATTACACCCATGTGGCGCCCTGATGGGAAAGCCGTTGCCTTCGCACAATCCGATCCAGATGGACTCATGGATCTTCATATTATGGATCTTGCAACAGGACGCGTCAGCCAGATTACCGATAGCCATGAAGGAGATTATGCTCCGATTTGGCACCCGGATGGAAAAAAAATATCTTATACAGGTCTTTATGATTACACACCTAATCTATACACCCACGATCTTGAAACGGGTGAAACAATCCAAAATACAGACATTGGAGATGTTGTCATTGGCGCAAGCTGGAACTATGAAACTTCAGCCATTACCGCCTTGACCTTGAGAACAACAGACTCTTCTCGTGTGGTGGATATTGATCCTTCCCGGTTAGCGAATAAAGGGGATGTGAAAATAAATCCTGCATTTTCTTCATGGCGAACAAAGGCGCCGGATCATCCTATGGAGAATATTAATTCTAAATTGGATGTTACAATCCATAGTGAAGCGCCATATAAATTTTATAAACATATATCCCATTTGGGAACAGTAGTACTACCAGATAACCAAAGCCTATTTTTGAATTCAGCATTTACAGATGGTATGGGCCGGCATGTGTTAGGTGGACTATTTATTACAGACTATGATTCCTTATTTGGAACTTTAATCCAATATAATAATAATACGGGGTTCCCTTTCGGCGGATCTTGGGGAGTGAATTATTACAAAGATTTATTTTTCACATTCCAGTTCTACAACCGAGACCAGGTCCCTCTCCTTGAATTATTTAATGGAACATCCCTTTGGTGGATGATGCCTTACAACTTTGGTAATTCCAGAGCGGCAAATCATTCCATCGGTATTGCATTGGGACTAATGGATCGACAGGCATTGGATTTTGAAGATTCTTTAGATGTATTTAAAACACCTGAAAGTGGAAAAGAAGGGATGCTATCCCTGAATTACATATTCAAAAATCAACGAATTCATAGGCGGAATATGTTTGCCCCGAACCATGGCTATGGATTTAGTGTGAATCATGATATGGTAACGTCAGCCATTTGGGGCGATTTGGATTACAATAAGACAGAAATAGATTTATTCACCCATCAAAAAGCAGGCCCCTTATCTTTCTATGCTCGCGGTCGTTATGAAAAATTATCTGGCAAACCACTTGCACAAGATACATTGGGAATTTTTGATATCCCTAATTATTACATCGCAGGAAGCTTTGTCCCGGGACGTGAATATATGAGCCCT
>CAJWPW010000329.1 GCA_913045415.1 uncultured Fidelibacterota bacterium
TGGATCAAAAAAGCTTTAAATCGGTATGATATCCTATTGTTGGATCAACGGGGAACAGGCCGTAGTACTCCTGCTAATTTTCATACGATTGGCGATTGGGGTCCAAAAAAACAAGCAGGATATATACAGCATTTCCGGGCTGACAATATCGTAAAGGATGCTGAATTTATCCGCAATAAAATGATAGGTGATAAACCGTGGTCAATTTTGGGACAAAGTTTTGGTGGATTCTGTGCATTGAATTATCTTTCTTTTCATGCTAGCGGACTAAAGGAAGCCTTGATCACCGGTGGAATTCCACCACTTATAGCTCACCCGGATGATATTTACAGACGGACCTATACCCGGGTAAAACAAAAGAATCTGAATTTTTTCAACATTTTCCCCAATGCCCAAGACAGAGCATGCCGGATCGCTGACATAATTCAAAAAACAAGTCCAGAGCTTCCCAATGGAGATAAATTAACGATTGAACGATTTCAACTATTAGGACTTCAACTGGGGTTTCATGACGGATATGCTAATTTGAATTATCTTTTTGAAAATGCCATTTCCAATGAAAAATTATCCTATTCATTTTTAAAAGGGTTCATGGGGTTCCAAAGTTTCGATACAAATCCATTTTTTACTATTTTGCATGAAGCTTGCTATGCACAGCAGTTTTCAACAAATTGGTCTGCTGAAAGAATACGTGGTGAATTTCCAGAATTTAATCCAAATTCTCGTGATCCATTTTTATTCACTGGTGAAATGCTTTATCCATGGATGATGGACCAATTTCAGACACTTGCACCTTTTAAAGAGGCAACCCAACTTTTGGCAGAAAAAAATGATTGGCCTTCACTTTATGATTCAACTGCTTTATCCAATATAGACGTTCCTATTGTGGCGGCTGTTTATACAAATGACATGTATGTTGATAAGGATTATTCTTTAGACTCAGCTGAATCTATAAAGGGAATTCAGCTTTGGGAAACAGATGAATTTGAGCACAACGGACTCCGGAGTCATGGTGAAAATGTGCTATCAAATCTTTTTGAACTGCTGGACTAACAAATTCAAAATACTGATTTAAATTACAGGATATGCTGAAACGAACATTTAATTGGTTCTTACATATTGGGGGGATTCTTACCCTGATTATGTTCATGTCGGGCTGTTCTTTGCTCAAAGGACCGCTGTATCCAGACGTCATCTACAATAATCGACAACCCTTAATTTCTGTCACCTATGAATATGGAGAAATTGAAGTCAAATTACCGTTGAATTATATTGGTGTCGTTCCAGAAATTATTTCTTTTGAAGTGTATGCTCACGGGGACACAGCTAATCCAATCATATCAATTCTCCAAGAAGCCCCAAGGGTATTTTTTGTTTACCTTCCTCAAGGCGTTCTAGATATTCATAATAAATCCAATATCATCAAGATCATTCCACAGGATACTAATTTTCGACCAGTCACTGTTCGATTTAAAGGTATTCGATTCGGTAGGATCGCATTACCACCCAAATCAATTCAAATGGGACAATTGATTGTCAATGGAAAGGTATTCCTGAATAAAAATGAAACTCCTTTAGGTGGTGTGGATGTCTCTATCCAAAATTTTGATAATGTTATTAAAGAGACCACAACCAATGATTCGGGATTTTATCAATTATCCGTACCGGGAGAATACAAATATGCCCAGCATCTTCGATTGGTTGCCGGCAATAATATGATCTTTAAACCTTTCAAACAAAAGCTGGATTTTTCTCAAACACTTAAGATGAGATATAATATTGGCATGGGTCCCAATAAAGCCATGGAAGATCCAATCTACCTGACAAATAGAGAGAGTGTCCATTTTAGGGAACAACCTGATATTGGTTCTGAAACACTTTTTCTCCTTGGAGCAGGAGAAGCCGTTTCAGTTACTCGAGTTACACCAGGAGAATATTACGGATCGATTGAGATTGAAGTTGGCAGTAAGAAAATGGTACAATTGGATGGGTGGGTCAATAGGACGGATGTTTTTCTCCTTGATTTAAATAACGTATTTAAAAAAGAGAGTGGA
>CAJWPW010000330.1 GCA_913045415.1 uncultured Fidelibacterota bacterium
AGAGTAAGAAAAATATTTTCAAATCAGCAACTTTAATTTCAAATGGGGCATTTCTGGGTTTGGCAGCCGGCGTGTATTTAGGTATCATTGACCCATAGAGAATACTGCATACTTTCAAGACAAAAAGGATTTAAGCAAACCCCACATTTGTGGGGTTTTATGTTTGTGGGATGTTTGGGGTTCATTTCTCCCATTATCTTTCTCAATGGATTTGTAAATTCCACATCTATTATAAAATATTTTTCATTTATTACATCAGAATTTCAAGGGACACAATGAACAATATAACACTACTAATTATGGCAGCCGGAATGGGCTCCAGATACGGCGGACTTAAGCAACTGGATGCAATAGGTCCGAGCGGTGAAACTATTATTGATTATTCCGTATATGATGCCATTAAAGCAGGCTTCACTAAAGTTGTTTTTATTATTCGGAAAGATTTTGAGCAGGAATTCAAATCAAAAATAACGGATAAATATGAAGGGCAGATTCAAGTAGAATTTTCTTTCCAGGATTTAAATGATCTTCCTGATGAATTTACCTGTCCTGAAGGGCGGGAAAAGCCCTGGGGAACTGGTCACGCTATTTTATCCGCTAGAGATGTTATAAATGAACCGTTTGTTGCCATTAATGGTGATGATTTTTACGGACGAGAATCATTTAAAGTTGTAGCAGATTATTATAGAAAAGGTGCAAATAGTTTTTCAATGGTTGCATTCAAATTAGATAAAACCCTATCATCCTTTGGAGGAGTTACACGGGGGTTGTGTACCGTGAATGATGAGAAACTAAATACTGTAATTGAAACAGCAGATCTTCAGAAAACGGATTATGGTGTATCTTCTAATCGGGATATTGAATTGGATGGAAGTGAGCCGGTGTCTATGAATGTCTGGGGGTTTACACCAATTTTGTTTAAGTATCTTGAAGAAAAATTTGTTGAATTTTTATCTGAAAATGGGACAGAAATGAAAAGCGAATATTTGATTCCATCCGTTGTGAATGAACTGATTCAAAGCGGACAGGAAACCGTTCATGTATTAAGAAGTGGCGCCACATGGTTTGGCGTTACATATAAAGAAGATAAGCCCTATGTTGAAGGTGAAATTGAAAAGCTAGTGAATAAAGGGGAATATCCGGGCAAACTATTTTAGGTTTATTATGATTCAATCATCATTGTTAAAAAAATGTAAAGTAGCTGTATGTTGTTTCTTTACTCTACTGATAACAATGTTTGCGCAATCGCCGTCTGAAATCGAAGACCCATCCATTGTTGAGATAAATAAACTACCACCTCGAGCGACCATATTCAATTTTGAATCAAAGAATCTTGCCATTAATGATAACCCTGAACATTCACAATATTATCAATCTCTAAATGGGATTTGGAAATTTAATTGGGTTCGGAATCCTGATGACCGCCCGTTAGATTTTTTTGAACCTGACTTTAATGATTCATCCTGGGATGATTTTCATGTTCCTGCAAACTGGGAGATCAATGGATACGGTGTCCCTATTTATTTAAATCATCCTTACGAATTTTCGTATCATCCTGAACCACCAACAATCCCCCATGGCCATAATCCAGTTGGCTCGTACAGGAAAAGTTTCACAATCCCGGAAAAATGGGAAAATCGACGAATAATGATTCATTTTGGTGCGGTAAAATCAGCATTTTTTATTTGGGTGAATGGGGAAAAAGTTGGCTACAGCCAAGGCAGTAAATTGCCAGCCGAATTTGATATTACTGAATTTATTTCAATAGGAAAAAATAGTGTAGCGCTGCAAGTGTATCGTTGGTCTGACGGCTCATACTTGGAATGTCAGGATTTTTGGCGCATCAGCGGTATTGAACGGGACGTGTATCTGGCTGCCGAGCCAAAGCTCAGAATAGCTGACTTTTGGGCTAAGACACCACTGGATGAAACATTTAAAGATGGTGATTTCCAACTTGAATTAAATATTAATAATGATTCTGGAGTTAGTGAACGAATATCGGTTCATACTGAATTATTTAAAGCCAATGGGCGAAGAGTACTCAATAG
>CAJWPW010000331.1 GCA_913045415.1 uncultured Fidelibacterota bacterium
CCTTCCGGATTCGCAGTGGGAACAATCCATATTTCCATGAATTGTTTCAGGATATTCATATGACTGTATATGCTGTTATCCGGGAATAAGAGATCTTCCATAAGATCCAGCACCGCTTCCACGCCAAGAACCTCTTCTGCATGAACTTGACCAATAAATAGCACCTGAGGTTCATCTTCTTTTAAATCAACATTATCAGAGATCTTAACTGCAAGAATCGGAATTTGATCCTGAGTAGAGAAACCAATGGTATCTACACGAAACCACCCATTCAATTCTTCTAATTGATCCAATGAATCAAGAAGCGTATTGATCTCTGCAACGGAATGGTAGCGCTCATCCAATCCTTGTCCATTTACGGAATTAAGGACTATGATAGAGATTAGGACCAGGATATTTTTTTTCATTACTATATTGTCAATTATTGAGATTGCCCTTACTCATCAGGAGAAGTTTAGCCAAAATGCGTGACAAATGTTTATCACTCGATGCATTTTGCCAATCTCATAGTTAGACTATTACTTTAAGTAAGTGATCTTACCTTTTTCTATTATGTTATTTATCTTAAATTCGTAGAAGTAAATTCCACTAGTTGCCAATTGACCATTCACGGATTTACCATCCCAACTCACACGATAATTTCCACCAAATCCCGGCAAGATCAATCTGTCCAATACAACACGTCCAGTCAAATCATATATACGGAATTCCACTGCTTCTTTTGCGGGCATGCTAAAATCGAAATTCACTTTCCCATTAAATGGATTTGGATATGCGGCACTCACTCTGAATTCAGTTGGTAGCTCACAATCACAGTTCGGGGAATTAGAGAGCAATTCACTTTTAATTAAGGTCCGGCCATAATAATTGGCCAAGTCTTCTTTCCCAGAGCTGCGATAGTCAATCCAATCGAGAAAATATTCTGCCCCTGAATGATGGGTTATATTTACATTTTGTTGCTTATGATAAGCCACACAAATCGGAATGCCATTCACATCTGTGGTCATTCCCTGGCCAATTTTGTAACCAGATCCATATAAATCTACGCCATTGATTAATAACGGATCTTCGTTGATGTATCCTCTACCATCTTCCCAAAGTATTAAGAATTCGTCGGCCATAACAGATTTCACTCTCGGTGTATAATTATTTAGAGAATCATTCACTACTGATGTGAATTGGATAGCATCGCCAACAAGATTTCCATTTTCAAGATCTAAAACTTGCCCAAATATTTCAAAATTTTGTCCATTACGGAAATCTTCCCAAACTATCATAGATTTACTATGGTCTTCATTGAGATCGAAAGTAAAATTTGTTTGATCTTCGTCTGCATCAGAAATAACAATTCCTCCTGCACTCCATAACTGATTTCCATCCCAATCGACAACTTGGGAATATATATCTGAAAAGTTCCCAATTTGATTCCAATAACAAATAATTCCACTTTCTTCATTAATCATTTTTATTTGAAGATTACTTGATGCTGAATAGGGATCACTTAAATTGACTCCTGCAGGGTTCCAACCAATTGCAGGACTTCCGTCATGATCAATTTTTAAATATTTAATAATTTTGAGAGATCCACTTGGAGACCATTGCTCATTGAACCAGAAGATCATTAAATGATCATCTGATGTTTGAATCACAGCCAGAATTATATCATCGCTATTTGCATTTATCAGCTCTATACCTCCACTGTTAAACACCGTATTTCCATCTTCATCCAGCCTTTGATAATATATATTATAGTCAAATAGTCTACTCTCTGACCAAAAACATCCAACACCATTTTCAATATTAACAAGAATCCCATCCCTCATGTCTGCTTGGGGAGAAATAGCAACACCCGTTGAATCCCAAATATTTTCTAATTGTTCATTAAGTTTGTTTATTTTCATGAATTTAGGTGAAGAAGTGGCATCATAAGTCCCAACATAAAAATTTGATTCATTTTTCAAAACATTGGGAGATGTATTATCATCGGATGAATTATCGCTGAAAGAAATTTGTTTCCCGTT
>CAJWPW010000332.1 GCA_913045415.1 uncultured Fidelibacterota bacterium
TGCTGAAGAAAGGGAAACCACTTAGAAATTAATTTCAATACTTAATGGTCATTAAAGGGGTAGAATAATTGTTTTACTCCTTTTCTGTTTTGTCCCCTCTGCTTTTTATCCTAATTTTTCTTTCTACAAATGATAATTAAATGATCCAATCAAACGGCCAAACTTCCAGTCTTTTCAATTATTTTAAAATCGCTGCTATTTTTGCGATTCTCTATTTATTTCTTGTAAGCATTGGTATGATCGGCACAGGATTCAAAGGACTTGGTAGGGGTTTTGCAGAACAACTCATGAGTAGCAATGCAGCACCACTCATCGGATTATTTATCGGCATTCTCGCCACCAGTTTAATCCAGAGTTCTTCTACCACAACATCCATTGTGGTGGGCATGGTTGCTGCAGGAACATTTGGGGAAGACCCTATTCTCGCCGTAGCAACGGCAATCCCTTATATCATGGGGGCGAATATCGGAACCAGTATTACGAATACAATCGTTTCCCTTGGACATATCGTTAATAAAAATGAATTTCGACGCGCTTTTGAGGCTTCGATTGTCCATGATTTTTTTAATGTTTTATCCGTATTAATCCTATTCCCGCTTCAACTATATTTTGGAGTTATCAGCAAGACAGCCAACTGGATGGCCAGCCTCTTTTTGGGCGCAGGAACATTTACATTTAAAAGTCCAGTTAAAATGATGACAAAGCCAGCCGTTGATGCCATTAAAGATTTCTTCAAAATGCAGGATATAATCAACCATAACTGGTTGCTCATTTTCGCCGCATTAATCCTATTATTTATCTCTTTACGATATTTAACCGTTTTAATCCGTAGTCTCGTCATGGAAAGATTGGAATCTTTCTTTGATTCACACATTTTCAAAACATGGCTTCGGGCCATGGCTTTTGGCGCTTTTATCACCATCCTCGTTCAAAGCAGTTCGATTACCACCTCCCTGGTGGTCCCTTTGGCTGGTGCTGGCATTCTTCAATTGAGGCAAATTTTCCCCTATACGCTTGGGGCAAATATTGGTACGACCATCACGGCCTTATTGGCCAGTTTGGTTGCAGGAACCCATGCGCCTCTAGCCGTGGCGTTTGGTCATTTAGCATTCAATTTTTATGGGATTCTTCTTATCTGGCCTATAGAAATAATTCGAAATATCCCGATTAAAATGTCGGAAAAGTTTGCGGCTGTAGCCGTGCGTAATCGGATGATACCGATGGTTTACATTCTTGTGGTTTTCTTCTTAATCCCCTTAACCCTAATTTTCATAGTGAGGTAACAAAATGGCAATAATAAAAGATATCATTACATTATGGAAAGCTGAAGATCTGCTTTCCCAAGCTTGGGATCGTTCTTTCGAAATGATGGAATTGTCCCGCGAAATATTTAATCAAGCGACAAAATACCTTCGTAAGGGTGAAAATATCGATACACTGAAGGCATTAAAAAAGCGTGATCGTGAAATCAACGCATTCCAACAGGAGGTCCGCCGAAAAGTATTAACCCATTATGCAGTAGAACAGAATACGACCGATATGGCCAATGGAATGATTCTCATTAACATGGTGATAGATATTGAACGAATAGGAGATTATTGTAAAAATATTCTTGATTTGGCAATCAATCACCCAAACCAAATTGTAGCTGAAGATATAAGTGACGATTTGGCATTAATTGAGAATGAAGTTAAAATTCGGTTTGACAAAACAATTGAAGCTATCCATACACAAGATGCTGATATTGCACTATCATTGATGGAAGGATATCGCGAACATATGACCGGTAAATCAGATGACATTGTTAATAATATTTTAAAGGGTAATACCGATTTTGGTTCAGCCTCGAAAACAGTAGCGGTTGCACTATATGCACGATATTTAAAACGAATTGGCGCTCATTTGAAAAACATCACCACAACCATAGTCAATCCATTCGACTCTATCGGATATAAAAATTAACTATAAAAATATTAATTTTGCTTCGAGTGAAGGTTTTAATTCCTTTTCA
>CAJWPW010000333.1 GCA_913045415.1 uncultured Fidelibacterota bacterium
ATGGTTGTCCATCATACCACCCACTCCCCCGGAACAACAGGTGCCAAATTGTTGGTAACAGAAAATAAAAAAATGATGGGAACTATTGGTGGTGGCATTATGGAATATACTTTGGTAAACCGCGCAAAGGATATATTGGTAAATGGGAATTTCACTCCAGAAATTCAATTACTTAATCATCAAAAAACTGGAACGGATGAACAATCTGGCATGATTTGTGCCGGTAAACAAACCAATCTGTATTATGTATGTCAACCTGAAAATGATGGTAAAATAGTCGAAGAAATTGTCAAAGTATTAAAAAAAGGTCAATTGGGTATACTTTCGATTTCTCCAGAAGGACTTGCCCTTCAAAAACAAAAACTTCAAAATCATGATTTCCAATACCGCCTTACAAAAAGTGAAAAAAACTGGCACTATCAGGAACAGCTGAAAAACTTTAATCGAATTGCAATTATGGGTGGTGGCCATTGTTCATTGGCATTATCACAGGTAATGAATAATCTGAGATATGATGTGTTTGTATTTGAAACCAGGGAGAATATTTCCACCTTGGGCTTAAACAAATTCGCTACCAAAGTTCATATTATAGATGATTTTAAAGAAGCGGTATCTCGAATAAATTTACCCCATCGAACTCAAGTTGTAATCATGACAACAGATGTGGCATCGGATGTTCGAGTGCTATTGGGCATTGTGGATAAACCATTTCCTTTTGTTGGCGTAATGGGAAGCCATGCAAAAATATCTGAAATCACCAAACAATTAAAAAATGAAGGTATTTCAGATAAACAACTTTCCCGATTTACAGCCCCCGTTGGATTACCAATGGTGAGCAACACCCCAGAAGAAATTGCAATCAGTGTTGCAGCCCAATTACTTCAAAATAGAAATAATCCCGCCAACTAGTATGGTATTCACTCCAGATCTTGCAATAACTAGTCAACGTGTTATGACGTCCAATGGTGAAAGGCCTGCAGCCATTTTAATCCGTGGCGAAAAAATTCTAGATGTGGTTTCTAAACAACAGATTCCTTCCGATTGCCCTGTTGAAGATATGGCAAACGATGTAGTTATGCCGGGGCTTGTGGACACCCATGTCCATATCAATGAACCGGGCCGAACCGATTGGGAAGGATTTGAAACGGCCACAAAAGCGGCAGCGGCTGGGGGTATCACCACCCTTGTGGATATGCCCTTAAATTGCATTCCAGTCACCACAACCATCGATGCATTGAACCAGAAAATTGCTGCAACGAAAAATCAACTTTGGATTGATTGTGGATTCTATGGCGGATTGATTCCGGATAATATTCATGACTTTGAATCATTAGCAGATGCTGGCATTTTGGGTTTTAAAGCTTTTTTAAGTCATTCTGGCATTGATGAATTTCCAAATATTTTAGAAAGCCACCTTCGGGAAGCATTGCCCATTCTGTCTAAAAAAGGAATACCCATTTTGATTCATGCAGAACTTGAAAATGGTGCAATCATATCGGAAGATCATAAGACCTATAAAAGTTTTCAGGATTCCAGACCAAAATCATGGGAAAATAATGCGGTGAAATTATTAATTCAGTTATGTAAAGAATATGATGCACAAATTCATATTGTGCATTTATCTTCTGCTGATATTTTATCTGAAATTGCTGAAGCCCGTCATGATGGCTTTCCAATTTCTGTGGAAACATGCCCCCATTATCTCCACTTTGCATCTGAACAAATATCAGATGGCGATACACGTTTCAAATGTGCACCACCGATTTGGAATGCTGATAATAGAGAAAAACTCTGGCGCGGACTAAAGGAAGGAATTATCAATTTTATTACATCTGACCATTCGCCCTGCACACCGGAATTAAAAAACATGGAATCCGGAGATTTTGAAAAAGCATGGGGAGGTATTTCGTCTATTCAGTTTACGCTTCCTGTTATTTGGACGGAATGCAAAGCACGTGGGTTTTCAATGGATCAACTCATAAATTGGATGAGCACGGAACCAGCAAAATT